>CAITCX010000070.1 GCA_903890885.1 uncultured Dehalococcoidia bacterium | reverse complement strand
TACTTTGCCGGATAGTCTTTCATATAATCGGGCCGGTCTTTTATCCCGGGTATCTGATCCACCTGAAGATCATAGCTCGAATCTTTGTCGATATTCAGGATCCCCATGACCATCTTACCTCCCGAATCTCCGACTTTGGAACGGCCGGGCGTGGTTTCGGTATAACCGGAACGGGTGACATAGGTTGGCATGATGGTGGACTTCGGGTTCTCGCCCGGCCAGGATTTTGTAAAAATCACATACTTCTCGTCAGGTGTAAGCTCCAGGCCGTATACCGTATATCCTTCCGTATAAATGGGCCCGGGTCCACCGGCAACCGCATTATTCCGGGACCTCATGCCCATTCCGAAATTTGGCATCCCACCCCTGCGACCGCCTCCGCCTGAACCGGCAATTTTCGGAAACAGACGTACCTGATCCTGCATAAGCCATTGATCCTGAGAGTTTAATTTCTCCCGCTCCTGTGTCGGCCGGTTGGCGGGCTTGGGCTTCTCAGCCTGGAAATTCGTGAGTTGCCTGAATTGACCCTTCACCGGATCCAGCAGATATAAATTGTTGCTAATGGTCAAAACCAGTTTTTTACCGGAATGGGTAAAAGATACATCCGATACCGGCATACTGGTGCTGAAAGCCAGAACAGTATCCTTTTTCTTGCAATTGACCAGGTAGATATTTCCGTCTTTATTGATCAGCTCCATACTTTTATCGGTGTTATACTGCTTGTTATCAGGCCGGAGCTTCTGCAATTCCCCGCGCGGAACCTTCCGCAAAACCGGATTGGCCGGATCGATCCGATACGCCGAATCACTGGGTTTATTATCAGCATTCCACTGAAAATAGAGGTATTTTCCATCTGGCGACCATTGAAATTGCGTGGGCGACTGTCCCTGGTAATTCAATGCCATAAAATCCTTGATCTTAAGCTCCGACAGATTTTCGACCTGTCCGTAGCCCGTCAGGTTGAGACTGCAGATTATCAGAAAGTTGCAGATAAATCCAGTTTTCATAATATATGATAATTGTTAACGGCGTAAAATACTAAATCGCATCTCAAAATCAGGTGTTGTTTGAACAAAAGTCAAAACTAAAGTGTATTTTTAACACTTAAATATGATGGTATGAGTCTGTTTTACCCTCTTGAGGACCGGCAATTACTGGCTGTTGACTGTGTGATTTTCGGTTTTGACAACTTTGAGCTTAAACTTTTACTTATTAAAAGGAACATGGAGCCCGGCAAGGGGATGTGGTCGCTCATGGGTGGTTTTCCAAAACACGATGAAGGGCTGTACCAGGCAGCCGAAAGAGTGCTTAAACAGCTGACCGGATTGCAGAACGTTTACCTCGAACAGTTATTTGCCTATGGAGAGGTGGGCCGTGATCCGGGAGAAAGAGTGGTTTCGATCGCCTATTATTCTCTCATTAAAATTGAAGATTATGATAAAGATCTGGTAAAAGAAAATTTTGCGCTCTGGCAGCCCGTCAGCGATATTCCCGAACTGGTTTTTGACCATCGGCAAATGGTCGATAAAGCCTTGAGACGGTTGCGGAGGCGGGCCCGCATTCAGCCGATCGGATTTGAATTGCTGCCCGAAAAGTTTACCATGCCGCAATTGCAGGGCCTGTACGAGGCAATTTACCAGAAAGAACTGGATAAGAGGAATTTCTGTAAGAAGATCCTATCCATGGGCCTGCTGGATAAACTGGAAGAGAAAGATAAATCCTCCTCTAAAAAAGGAGCCTTTCTGTACCGCTTCAATCCCGAAAAATATCAGGAACTGGTGTCAAAGGGATTCTATTTTTCCTTAGATGTATAACGTAGAGACGAATATATGCGACTCACTCATCTTAAACAGGCGGTT
>CAITCX010000069.1 GCA_903890885.1 uncultured Dehalococcoidia bacterium | reverse complement strand
TGTCTTTATTATAAAGATAATAGCCGCAAACATGAATTAGCTGAAAAATATCGAGACAGGTGTGAATTGAAGTATAGATACTGGAAAAGCGATAGCGATACGATTTCTGGCAAATACTCAAAACAATTTCTTAACGAATTATCGCCGGATTATCAAAAGATATTTCAAAGGAAACAAGGAAAATAATAAAGCAAATATGGCTGAGAGTGGTGTTTGGATATTTTGATAAGACGTTGGTTTTGAGTAATCTTTGGCATCTCGAAAATCGCCCGAAAAGTTCTATTGATGGATTCGGGGCGAATAGGATTCGAACCTGCAGCCTAACGGTTAACAGCTACTTATTCTTAACTAACCAATTATGTTTCAATTATGCTTTGGTCAATCAGAACTTGTTAATTTCAGCACGGTTTAACCTTCCATCCTTATAATTTCGATTAAACTATTTTTGATTGAGGCTAAAGGTTAGCTCAAAGGTTCTGTCTATTGACCACGGTGGCCCACCATTAGCTAGCGCCCACCATTAGCCTCAAATTCCTTCTTTTACGGTCAGTTTAGACGCAGAAAATGCTTGTTGACCCTAGAATTGCAAGAGTCGCGAGTCTATAAAACCACAAAACAGGAAGCCTTCCATCCATTACCAGAGAATGTCTTCTAATCCTGAAACTTATCGTTAAGTCCCTCTAACCTGTCTTTTAACTGTCAAACCTTTTACTCGATTTTTATTACCATAAAAAAACTCTTCTTCTATACTTTTCTTAACTCGATTTGATTTCTGATTGAAACCAGATTTTCTTTAACGCCGACCCGCTGGATATGTTAAGATTTTCTGAGAAAATACAAACCGGGAGATGGCTTATGAAATCGGCAACTGAATACCTGTGGTTCAATACAACGCATGAAAGGGAATTTATCAATATCACGGAAAAGGTCGCGGACATAGTCAAGCAGTCTACTATTATGGAGGGATTTGTCCTGGTCTCTGCCATGCATATCACTGCAGGGGTGTACGTCAACGATGCCGAGTCAGGCTTGATTGCGGATATCGAGGAATGGCTCGAGAAGCTGGCACCCTACCGGCCGGACTACAGACATCATGCTACCGGCGAGATGAACGGAGACGCTCATTTGAAGAGTTTACTGATACATCACGAGGTGATGGTTCCAATAACCCAGGGAAGGCTGGACTTCGGCCCGTGGCAGCAAATATACTACGCAGAGTTTGACGGCCAGCGTAAAAAACGGGTCATTGTGAAGGCTCTGGGTGAATAGCGAGCAGACGCGGCCAGGTTTCAATCTCAAGGATGACAAAATAGATCCTCCACTCTGAACCGAAGAAAAATATTCGATGCTTTTTTAACGTTGGAAACTGCCTCTTCCGGACCATAAGGCTTGGACATAAAAGCCCTGGCTCCTGTTACACTGACTTTCTACAATGTCAACTTATATTGTCTTGGGATGAACGCCTTACCTATTAATGCCGGCATCTTCACCCCCCTGGAATTGCCACCATAGAATTGACCTCATTTATGATTTATCATCATCAAACCACAGGCTGGCTAAGGATCCTATTTGGCTATTAGCAATCACAACGATTGGGTTATTTGACACTATTACAGGGAATATAGCCGGATTACAATAAATAATGGCATAGACGAATCGATTGAAAAAGAAATATAAAGAGCACGAATGAAGGCCTGTCGGTGCCAGGCAAGTACGAAACGGGAATATTGTAACTATTATTAACTAAATTGTAACCTTTCCACAACTTTTATATACCCCCTGTTAACATAATATTTACTTTGGAATGGTATTCTTTAATCAATACGAAAAATGCAATGAAAGGAGCAGGGTAACAGGTCCTTACTCTGAAATAGCGCACTTTCAATTAATGAGGTGAGGCCAAGTATTCTGCACCATAAAACCTTGCGGATTTTAAGATGAACAACAAAGAATCTATGAGTCCACACCCAGAGGCTCAAGAAGCGCTCTTTATAAAGGATTGGGCCATCAAATCGGCCATCAATGCCATAGCCACCTTTGATATGGAGGGCAACCTGACCTATGTGAATCCCGCTTTTCTTAAGCTGTGGGGATATGACCCCAGGGCGGATGTCTTGGGGAAACCGGTTGCGAAATTCTGGCAGGTGGGCGAAAAAGCTGGCGAGGTTATGGAGGTCGTCACCAGGAAGGGTGGCTGGACCGGAGAATTGATTGGCAGGGCCAGGGATGGCACTCTCTTCGACGTTCAGGCTGCCTACAGCCTGGTGGTCAACAATGCTGGCCAACCTGTCTGTCTGCAGGCCTCCTTCTCAGACATCACGCGAAGCAAGAAAGCAGAAATCGCCTTATGGGAAAGCGAGGCCAGATTCCGGGAACTCATCGATCGCATGAGTAGCGGGGTTGCTGTGTATGAGGCCGTCGACAACGGCGGAGATTTCATATTCACGGATTTCAACCCTGCCGCTGAGAGGATAGAAAAAATCAGCCGGGCAGATGTCCTCGGTATGCGCGTTTCCAGTGTGCTTCCAGGGGTGAAAGAATCTGGAATTATTAAAGTGTTCCAGAGAGTCTGGGAAACCGGCCAACCGGAGTATTTCCCTGAACATCTTTTTGAAAGCGGCCAGGTCAATGGAAGCTGGAGAGAGAACCGGGTTTTCAGATTGTCCACCGGTGAGATAGTCTCTATCTATAATGATATTACCGACCTCAAGAAGGTCGAGAACGCACTGCGGGAAAGCGAACAAATCTTCAGCCAGTTCATGGCGCTCAGCCCGGTCCTGGTATATATCAAAGACGAGAAATTAAGTTTCGTAAAAATTAGTGAGGGTTTTATAGAACTGCTGGACCACCCCATCAGCGAATTACTCGGTAAAAACGCAAATGACCTGTTTCCCCCGGAGTTTGCGCAAATTATAACAGCCGATGACCTGAAAGTATTAAATGAAGGCAAAGTGATCACCTCTGAACAGAAACTTAAGGACAAAGTTTATTCAACCATAAAATTTCCAATCCACAGGGGAGAAAAACCCGATTACCTGGGCGGTTTCTCAGTTGACATCACCGCCCGCAAGAAAGCGGAGGAAACGCTGAAAATTGCTTATATAGCTTATGCTAAAGAAAAGGAGTTGCGCCAGGAGCTTGAAGAAGAAATAAAGGCCAGGATCAGGTTTATTGATGTGCTGGCCCATGAGCTCAAGGGATCCCTTACGCCGATGCTCGCCTCTTCTGGGATGATCCAGGAAAACCTGACTATCAATTCTGACCCAAACCTGAAGAAGCTTGCCGATTACTTCTTTAACGGGACCCAGATACTTAATAATCGACTGGAAGAATTGCTGGATGTCGCCAGATATGCCAGGG
>CAITCX010000068.1 GCA_903890885.1 uncultured Dehalococcoidia bacterium | reverse complement strand
GTTACTCAATCGCCAAAACCAGGTGCTAATTAGATAATCAACTGAGCAGGTATGTCAATGATCTGTAACGCACCTTTCCTGACGCCGGTTTTACGTTGAAATAAAAAGACCGGGGCCATGGCCCCGGTCTTTTGTCAGCAGTTGCAATTGTGTTAGAAACTCAGGCAGCCATTACCGTTATATTCGCAACCTTCTCGGAATCTGTCCTGTAGGCATTGGCGCCAAAGAAGTAAAGCAGCCCGCCTATTACTCCGACAACCGAGGTTAACAGGAAGGCAGTGGCGAGGCCTGCTGCCCCACCGCCCAGGGCATCGGATATCGCTCCCACAACCAGCGGACCCCAGGCGCCGCCCAAGAAGTACTGGACGAATATACCCAACCCCGAGGAGAGGCCCCTGCGCGCCGGAGGTACGATATCCAGGTATACAGAGGCAAAGGCGGGTATTGCCATGTAGATGACGAAACAATAAGCAAAGAAGCAGACGATGCCAAGCGTGCTAAGCTTGAGCAAAATGGCAACAGCGAGAAATGCGGCGCCGATTATGGTGCATATGCCTGATATGTACATCCTGCCGCGGTGGTCCTTCTTGTACCACAGGTCGGTAAGGAAGCCTCCCAGGGGCACGCTTATGATTGCCAGCAGGCCGCCGATGCCGGCAAGAGTACCGGCCTGTCCCTCGTTCATATTCAGCATGCGCATTATGAGGGCGGGTGACCATATGAGCGTTGAAACAGACATGAATGACATCAGGCCCAGCGCCGGATAAAGCCATTTGACCGTGGGCAGCTTGAGTATATCCCCCAGTGACTGCCCAAAACCCCTCTTGCTGCCCTCTGAATCAGTGCTCTGGACTGTTTTATAGTCTTTCATGAAGAAGGCCAGGATGCCGAGTATGACGCCCGGTATGGCGAAATAGAGGAACGGCGTGCGCCAGCCGTACTTGGCGGATATGATGCCGCCGACCATCACGCCTATTGCCCCGCCTAGTGGGATGGCCATGTTGAAGATGCCCATGGCTTTGCCGCGGCTCTCCTTGGAATACGAGTTGCTGATCAGGGCGTTGCCGCCCGGCACGAATCCTGCCTCACCCAGGCCGACGAGTATGCGGGGAATAATGAGGCTGATAAAACTGCTGGCCATGCCGGTCAGGAAAGTAAAACCGCTCCAGAGCAGCGCCATGATGCCTACAGCCTTCTTGCGGCTCCAGCGGTCGACCAGCCAGGCGATCGGGAATGAAAATATCGCCATGCCCAGCGTGAACGCCGTCGCCACTCCACCGGCCTGGGCGTCCGTCAGGCCCAGGTCGATTTTCATCGGCTGCAGCACTGCCGAGAAAACCTGCCTGTCCATGTAGTTGACAACGAAGAGCAGCGTGCAGACGATCATGATGAAGTGGGCGCTCCACCCCCCTGTGTGATACTGCTTTTGGTCAGTGTCTTGAGCCATACAGCTTACCTCCTTATAAAAGCCTCGGCTGAATATTTGGCGTACTATACTACATTATTTTGATGGTTGCAATCTGAAACATGTGATAAAATTGCACAACCCGTTATGAGGAGGTCAGCCACATGCCATTGCTCGTAATTATTATTTCCGTCCTGTTAACCGCAATACTCGCTCTTATAGTTGTGGTGATCGTCAGGACCGCAAGCTTCAAATCAAAGCAGGTGACGGTCAGTGAAAAAATCAGCTATCCCATAGACGCGGATGCGGCGGCCAAACGCCTGGCCGGGTCCATCCGCTTCAAGACCGTGTCCAACTTAGACAGGTCGCTGGTAGATTATTCCACATTCCATGACCTCCATGAATTTCTGCAGAAGTCTTTTCCCCTGGTACATGCCAGGCTGGAGAAAAAAGTCATCAATGAGTATGGCCTGCTTTACACCTGGAAGGGCAGCGACACGGTCAAGAAGCCAGTGCTGTTGATGGCTCACCAGGACGTAGTCCCTGCCTCGGATGAGAACTGGAAATACCCGCCTTTTTCCGGCGCTATCGAGGATGGCTATATCTGGGGCCGCGGTACGCTGGACG
>CAITCX010000067.1 GCA_903890885.1 uncultured Dehalococcoidia bacterium | reverse complement strand
ATAAATCCTGATAATATTGAAAAACTCTCGGAAAGGTATCTTACCCGCCTGTCGTACAAAGCTCAGGGATGCCGTTTTCATTCGTTCATTACCTACTTTAGCGATTTGCAGCGGCTGGGCTGGGTCGAAGCTACCGGCCGGGAAGAGCCATCTACCTTTCAGGACAATTACCCACCCGGTCCGCCACGGAAATTCTACCGGCTGACGGATGCCGGGCGACAAGCGGGGGATGCAGCCTGGGCCAACCCCCACCTCGCCCTCTACGGTTAAAATCCGGTAAGTCGGTTTCGCGTTGATGATAGGCTGGTAGAGCCATTAATCTACCGAAAATAAGAGGAGCCTTTCTTGTTTACCCTTTGTTCAAATGCCGTTCAAATTATGTATAAATACCGTTCAAATGTACGTTCAGGTGTTATTCATATTGTTCAAATATTTCCACTTCCTGGTGTAAAAATCGTATGTAAAAGGTGGGTTATTAATGGAGAAGATATCAACGAAAAAAAAGAGCGCCATAGTAAGGCAGTACCTGTCCGGCTTATCCTATGATGAAATTGCCGCCAAAAGCAGTGTCAGCAAAGGAACAGTCGCCAACGTCGTTACGGAGCTTAAGGCCGGGAATTTCCCCGAGGCCGCCGACCTTGGCGAACACATCGACCTGCTGCGGGAACTGTCCCTCGACCTCAAACGCTCAAACCTTACCCTCGGTCAGTGTGCCACCGGGCTGGCTGTTTACACCCGGATTGGTGAATGCGGCCTTGACCCGAACGACATCGGCCGCTGGCCGATGATTCTCAAGTCAGCCGGGAGTGAGGATAAGGCGCGGGAATTCGTCGCGATGATATACGCCATTCAAGAGGTCCAGAAAAGAACCGGCTTAAGCCTCGAAGATCTCGATGATAAGGTCCACGAACTGGAAAGAAGAGCGGCAGAACTGGAGCCGATATCGAGAAAGCATCGGGAGGGCCGAAAACAGCTTGCCGAGCTAACTAAAAAGCGAGAAAAGCTGGCCGGTGAAGTAGCCGGGCTCGAACAAAAATACGGTCTCTTAAACCCCCGGGTAAACGACCTGGAAAAACGTGAGCAGGACTTATTGCACCGGATTAAGGAAATGGAGACGCAGGCCGGGGCAGCCGAGACGACGCTGGCTACCCTGAGTAAAGAGAAACAAAGGCTGTTAGAGATCGGTTTTTCTCCCGAAGCCCTGGCTGAATTCAGTCAGCGAGCAGAGTCCATTGCACAGCATTACCGCATTACGCCTGCAGAGCTCAGGAAAAGGCTGCTGCAGGAGTTGGAGAACCTTGGCCGGGCTATCGGCCTGGAAACTCTGATTCGGAGTCGGCAGTCGGAGCTAGAAGAACAAAAGCGGGTTGTTGCCGCGGCCAAAAAGGAGTCAAAGAGCCTGGAAGCGGTTATCGGCAGCCTTAAACAGGAAAAGACGAACCTGGAAGCTAGCATGAAAGAAATAAGGGAGAAAGTGGGCGTGGAAATGGCGAAGATACCGGCGGCGGCTAGAGATACTGTCAATTCACTAGCACAAGAACTACGGAACGGCCATGACGAGGCTCTAGCGGATGTCCGGCGGCTGATGGATGAAGCCGTGGCGGTCGGTAAGGAGATGGGGCGCTACCAGGAAATGCTGCAGGCCAATCAATGGTTAAGTGAATTAATGACTCTGGTACGGGGCGAAAAGAGTATCGAAGGCAAAAGGGTCAGGGTCATCGTTCTATCGGTATTGCGTGGCGCTGAAGCTTGGCTAAAGGATAACGGAGCAAATAGCATGAGATTCTCGTCACTATCGCTTAGCCTTAAAAACCTGATAAGTGAGGTGGAGCAATGGAAAGTCTGACGTCACATTGTGCCTTTCTGAGAAACCTGCAGGGCCAGGTGAAGAAGCTGGCTGCCGACAGTCTTTCCCTGGCCGATTTGCTTACCCAAGAAGCAAACCGCCTGAACCGACAAGATCATACATCACGTTTGAAAGTGTTACAATCCTCTATCAGGCAACAGCT
>CAITCX010000066.1 GCA_903890885.1 uncultured Dehalococcoidia bacterium | reverse complement strand
TTTTAGATAGAATAGAAATGATTTTGATGAGAGGATGGATACCCAGATTTGATAAAGAGCATTGATAACCAGCAAAAGGGCATTACCGGCCTCGAAACTGCCGTTATCCTGATAGCTTTTGTGGTGGTGGCAGCGGTCTTCGCATATACTGTCCTGAGTGCCGGATTGTTCTCTACTGAAAAAAGCCAGGAAGCGGTCTACGCTGGTTTGAAGAAGGCCCAGGGAGCGATAGTCTTGAAGGGCAGCGTAAAAGGCGTAAGAGACACCCTGAACCCCGGTGCCAACGGCAGCCTGGGCAAACTGGTTATGACGGCCGCTGTCTTCTCAAATAACGAACAGACCGATTTAACTCCTGCCTATACTGTTGATCCGGATAATGGGGCTCTAGTTAACTCAAATCCCGGCGCAAACAGGCTCCAGATTAGTTTTATGGACCAGAATGTGACCATTCAGGGTTGTGCCTGGACGGTGGAATGGATAGGCAATCATAACGGTGACAACATGCTTGATTATGGTGAAAAAGTAGTTATTTCAGTCTGGCTGCATGCCTTTGATGGTGCTGACTGGGGACCACCTGCTACCGAGTCATCGGTATTTTTAGGGGCTAACTATGTAGATACCGGGCACACCTTCTGCCTGGAATTGAAACCGGTCAACGGGGCGATCTTAAGTGTTATACGTACAACTCCGGATTTCCTTTTCAATGTAGTAGACATGCATTGATGAAGAACCGACAGCGCAGCGGAAGACATTCAATAAACTGGTACAATAAAATTGATTCTATTGACACGACATAATGTTTAGACCCGTTCAATATTTCTAGATTTTCTTATGTTTCCATCTTCCCAGCCGGAAATAAGTTATAAAAGTAACGGCGCTAACCACCATGCCAATGGCTATTCCCCACCAAATGCCGGTAATTCCTAAACTGGTGAATCTGGATAATACGTAGGTAAGGGGCACTGTTATAAGCCAGATGATTATAACGGAAAAAAACATAGGAGGAAGAGTGTCCCCGGCTCCAATAAGACTATACGACAATATCATTTCACAGGCAGTTATAGAATAACCAACAATCATTATCTTAAGTAAAACACTGGCAAAATTGATCAGGTCAGCATCGTGGGTAAAGATGCCAATGGTTTGACGAGGCCAAATTAACATTAGAATAGCCAGAGTTAACATAATAGACTCACCCAGACCCATAGCCAGCCAGGCGCTTTTGGCCGCCCGTTCAGGCTGTTTAGCCCCCAGGTTCTGGGCAACCAGAACGCCGGATGCCCTGCCAAACCCGAAGTTGCAGATTGAGGCAAACTGTTGAATTCTCTCCAGCAAAGCATAACTGGCAACAGCCAATGTGCCGAAAGGGGTAATAAATCCCATTATGACGATGGCAGAAAAGCGGCGCTGCGCTCCTGATATTGAAGCCGGCAAGCCGATCTTTAATATTCGCCACATGGTAGAAAAATCAATTTTAAATTGTCTTAAGGTTATTTTCAGACGGCTGCGACCGGATAAAACGATAAACAATGAAATCGACATTCCCAGGGTGGTGGCGGTTATACTCGAAAGGGCTGCTCCCATAACGCCCAGGTTGGGAAAAATCCACCAGCCGAAAATAAAAAACGGATCTAGCGTGAAATGGACTACTCTCATCAAGACACTTATTTTCATGGGAGTCACAGAATCTCCAGCGGCTTGCATAACAGCCTCACACATCATGTGGAGTGATATGGGGATAGTACCGACTAAGGCCAATCTCAAATAGGCAGTGCCCTGAGATATCACTTCTGGTTCCATGCCAAACAAACTTAATATGGGTTTAGCTAAAAGTATCAGGATGATTGTTATCAAGATGGAATAGAAACCGCTGAGCACCAGAGCCTGTTTTCCCAGATGTTCAGCTTTCTCAGTATCACCTCTGCCAACATAATGGCCGATTAAAGCCCTCAGACCAATATTAATGCCCATTATTCCCAGATTAACCATGTTAAGGATCAGTCCAGAAACTCCTACACCGGCAATAGACGAAGGTCCCAGCCTGCCAACCCAGAACATATCGACTGTAGGCCCAAAGGTATTAAGACCATCACTGATAAGCATTGGCCAGCCCAGGGACAATAGATTGCCCAGGATATGGCCTTTGGTCAGGTCTCTGTGAGAGGTTTTACGCACAGAGGAACTATTTATCTTTTCCATAATTTAATTGCCAATTGGAGTTTTCTAATAGTTAGATATTTAAAGCTAGTGAGTTTTACCATCAACGCCGCGTGATTCTGATAAACTCCTGGACCTCGTAAAAAATTCCTGTATTTCTTCTTCAGTTCTTATATCTTCCTGGCGACAATAATTATAATGGACCATTTTTGCGCGCTCTCTCAATATTTTGGGAAGCGGTGGAGCATCAGGGTAGCCCACTACCATCATGTCGTAAATATGCAATTCTCCAGGCAGACCCAGAAGCTTTCCGAGCTTTTCCCTGGCGTCAGGTCGTTCCACTCCGGATTGCCACTGTGAAGCCAGTCCAAGAGAGGCGGCAGCCAGATGCATGTACAGGAAAGCATTAGCAAGACTGGAGGTTAAAACTGACTGCCATTTGCGGTCGTCTTGACCAGCTTTGCCAGGTAACCCTACTCTGGTTCTCTCATCGCCCAATAACATAATGAAAACCGGAGCCTTACTGGTATCACCAGGGGAGTGAACTGGTCTTGAAACAACGGCATTTGGCTGGGGTGCTCTATCAACTCCACCGCGGTTTCTCAATTCATTGATGATTTGCATAATGCTATCTTTCAATTCCTGGTTTTTAATAACGAGAAATTCCCAGGGTTGGGTATTGGCGCCAGAAGGGGCATAGCGTGCCGCTTCAATTATTTTTTCAATATAATCGTCAGATACAGGATCTGGTTTGAATTTACGAATGCTGCGCCTGTTTTTGATCAATTCCAGAAAAGATTCATAATTCATGATCTACTCCTTGGAGGATTAACCACCTGGGAGGACTAACCACCTGGCAATAAAACTCTGAGGCACATTAGCCGGTGCAGAAAGTTAGCGAGGTTCTAAAGGTTCAAGCGGATAAAGTGATAATTTGAAAAACTCCTTATCAAAACAATTCTTGTTTTGATAAGGAGTTATCGGGTTATTGATTATTTACAAACTGAACTAACTACCACATAGATGCCGGGTAGGTAATGTCAATGGCTCGTTTCGGGCATTCCATCCAGCAGATACCGCAATGCCAGCACTCTTCATTATAAGTAGCTTTAGGCATTTCGGTTTCTTTATCTATGGTAAAAACATCCATCGGGCATAAATCGTAGCATCTTTTGCAACCAATACATTTTTTGTAATCAATTTTCGCGGGCATTTTATCTTTCCTCCTTATGAGAACCAGCTAATGTCATTTGACCTTGCTTTTTCCAATCGAGTGTTATTTTACCATTTACCAGTTTCTGATGTAAAAGCATACCTTCGTATTTGGGATCTTTGTCAGGATAATCCAGCCGGATTTGAAAGTCACGGGATTCTTTGCGTTCCAGACAGGCCAACATATGTAACTCGGCAACATCAAACAGGTTTCTAACTTCAAGACATCGGGTCAGGAAATGCGGGTTATTGGCCGTTAATTTAGGCAGGAACTCTCTTTTCAAGGAAGCCAACCTTCTGAGTCCTTCGCGGATTTTACCCTCTGCTCTAAAGGTACCTACGTAACGATTACAGGCGTAGCGGATGGCACACTCAAGCTCCATAGGCGGCGTTCCATCTTTCACAGATAAAGGAGCCAAAACGGTTTCTTTGATGCTTTGTACCTGCGCTTCATCAATAATTGGCTCTGCAGCTTGTTTAATATAAGAGGAAATACTGTCTCCCACCAGGAATCCGGAAACGGCTGCATTAGCAACATCATGCTGGCCGGCCACGCTATCACCGATGACATACAAGCCCTTTAAAGTAGTCTTGAAATCCATATCTCCGAGAAGACCGGGCGGCACATGCAACTGGTTGGGTCTATCATCCATCAATTCATACCAGTGATGCCTGGGATTAAATCCTCTGTCCTGCGCGGCCTTAAGCGAAATCATTCTTTCATCAACATAAGCGATTTCGACTCTCTTCTGAAAGTCATCGCCGATGTTTTCAATAGTGACATAAATCGGGGTTTTACCCTGGCGCTCCAGGTCAGCCCGGTCTCTACCGCACATAGGTTCGCCATCCCAGGTAAACTGGTTACCAGAAACGCCTTCATTGTTGCGGTTACCCTGTGAAAGGGTTAAGTCATCACGATAACGGTATCCTCTTTCGGTCTGCTCAAAATTGGCCATTTCAGCCCCGGCGCGAAAACCCATGGCCCAGCCATCGCCGGATACAGAAGCGGGACACCAGTGAAATCTGAATTTGTACTTCCAGGGAACAGGGGTCTCAGGGTCGTAAATACGAGAGCAGGCAGCAGTGGCGATAATAGTAGCTTTGGCCCTGATTACTGTGAATGCACCCGTTCGGGTATCCACTGCAGTAGCGCCTACCACAGTGCCATTATGGGTCAGCAGATCAGTGATCATTGTCCTGTTGAGGACGTTAACCCCTCTCTTTTTAACGCCTGCGGCCATTTCCGGTTTGCAATACATCCAGTGAATACGCAGGAAAGGATACTGTCTAACTGATTTGATAGGGCGGATTTTGCCGTCATACCATTTCATGTTAACGCCCAGCTTTTCCAGTTCCTCTACTCCCCACTGACCATTGGCGTAGAGCCTGTACAGTCGGTTGGGGTCAGCAAATTTACCACCAAAATACCAGGCGCTTTCCCAGCCTAATTCTTTCCAGATTTCTACAAATTCGTCTACCGTCATACCGCGAGGGAAGGCCCCACCGTAGTGATCCATTCCCTGCCCGGCACTACCACTTCGATCAACCTTTGACTTCTCAACCAGGGTAACACTTAAGCCGTGCTCAGCTGCTTTAGCAGCGGCCGGACAGCCAGCCACCCCTCCTCCAATTACCAGGACATCGGTATCAATAACGTTATTGGCTAACCTATCTAAAGTCATTACTGTCTCCTTACTTTTTCTTCTTTTGCATAGTCGGGTAGGTGTTCCGCATATTCAAATCTTTTGCGGCTGAATCGCCATATCCCAGCAGTTGGCAAGTTTTTTCTTGTTCTGCCAATTCAAGTTTCCGTTTTGCTATGCACTCATCTTCAAAGGCATCATCACGGAAACGAATGTCCTTCCCGAATTCAGGAAGAACTTCCCAGGCTGCATCGATATAACTAAGATCCTTCTTCTCAGCTCGTTCTTTGATCATTTTCCACAAAGGGAACTCAAATTTCTCCTCATAATGTTCATCAGCCGTAGATTTTCCCACTTGATAGTCCCTCCCATATTAATTTCTATATATAAATTCGGCCTATAGCAATTTAAACAAAACAAAACAATAGCATTGCCTTTTTCTTTGCTATATACGGATAACTTATTATACAAAATATTTTGAGATTTACATAGTATTCTTAAGAATGATATAAGGTTTATCAATTTTATTACATAACATTTCTGGAATTGGTTTGGAATATCGGGTCATTTAAAAATGCGTCTTTTAAGTTACCGGAACCGAGAATAGGTATTTTTAAACAGGTATTCTTATTTTTATTACTGTGTGTATACAGAAGGTTTAGG
>CAITCX010000065.1 GCA_903890885.1 uncultured Dehalococcoidia bacterium | reverse complement strand
TCCATTCTTCAGTCGCTCAAGAAGCTCGTTAATACGCAAATCCTCTGGGCGGATTCCATCACCGGGAGACAATGCTCCGTGCAAGACATGATATAACCCATTGTATTTACGGGTGTGTTCCAGAGCTAGAATATCTTGAGGTTGTTCTACCACACAAATTTTGGTCCGGTCGCGAGGTTCGCTGCTGCAAATAGAGCAGATTTCGGTTTCAGAAGCGTTTAAGCAAATTGTGCAAAGTTTGGTTTTCTGTTTAACCTGCATAATGGCCTCAGCCAAAGCCTGATTTTGCACTTCATCGGCGCGCAGCAAGTAATAGGCGATGCGCTGGGCGCTTTTTGGTCCTATACCTGGCAGTTTATTCAACTCCTGTATTAATTTACCGACTGATTCTGTAGTAGCCGCAGCATCACGACTCAAAGTACTCACCTCGCTACATTAATCCCGGAATCTTAAATCCTCCAGTCAACCCGCCAAGTTTAGTGCCAGCGGCTTCCTGCGATTTGGTGACAGCTTCAGTAACCGCAGAAAGGACCAGGTCTTCCAGCATTTCAACATCTTCAGGATTCACTACTTCTTTACTTATCTTGATAGATTTGAATTTCTGCTGGCCATTAACGACGATCTTGACTGCACCACCACCGGAACTGGCCTCTATCTCCATGGCTTCCAGTTCAAGCTGAGCTTTATTTAACCTGGCCTGAAGCTGCTGGATCATGTTCTTATTCATTTTTCCTCCACGCTGGTAACCTGAGCACCCGACTTCAGGGCTGCCTTCACCAGATGATTATTTTCAACTTCACAAACACAACGTACTTTGCAAGGTCTGCCAAGATAGTCACTGAATATTTTCTCCGCTACCTGCTGATACTCCGGTTTTTCCATATTTTCTTTGTGTATACTATATTTTAAAGATAATATTACTTTTTCATTTTCGATAGAAATCGGCCTGGCGCTTCGTAAAAGGGCTGCAGCATTAGTCTTCTTAAGGGTAGAAGGAAGATTGTCCAGGATTTGCTTCCAATTCAATCTTAATCGCTCAATTTCACTGGCCAAAGTCGGTGTTGTCGCCGGATTTTGCCTGACAAGTGGGGTTGCCGTTTGTGTAGTATTGCCAGTTGGGGGGGATGGAATATTTTCAACCGTTTCAGATTTAACTGGAGTAATATTTTGATGCGACCGGATAGCAGTATCAGGAAGCTCAAGATTGGACGCAATCGGGGATTTAATAGTTTCGACCTTACTGGCAAACGGCTTAATGATCTCTGCAACTATTTTGGCCGGTGCAGGCTTGGGATGAACTTTAGCGGGAGTTTCTGATTCTTCCGCCCCAGTGGTCAGTTTATTCGAAAGGTAACAGTCTACCAGTGCTAACTCAAGCGGCAGCGTTGAATTCTCGGTAGAACCCACATCTACCTGCCCGAATAATTTAACAGCGTTTAAGATTTGTGCCAGTGAACCTTTCTCTGCCAGCTCTTTTATCTCGGCAAAGTCATCTGGGGTCACATCAACGGATTCAACTGCCCCGGTTTTCACTAGAAGCAAACAACGTAAATATTCGACCAGTTCACGATTAAACTGGCGCAGATCCAGACCGTCGTTATTCACGCCGTTAAGCGTGGCCATACCGGCAGAAAGATCATTGGAAAACAAATATTTGACGATTTCACTCACGCGAGCGTCTCCGGTAATGCCTAGCATCGATTGAACCTGCAGGTGTGTGATATCTGAGCCATAATAGGCAGTCAGTTGTTCAAGTAGATTATAGGCATCCCGCAAACTGCCAGTGCTACTCCTGGCAATTAATTGCAAGGCCTGGGTGTCAATATTAATATTCTCCGCTCGGCTGACTTTAGTAAGCTGCCCTATAACATCGGTCCGGCCCAAACGATGGAATTCAAAATGCTGGCAACGGGATAGGATAGTAGGCAAGACTTTGTGTGCTTCGGTAGTAGCCATAATGAAGACCACGTGGGGCGGCGGTTCTTCCAGAGTCTTAAGCAAAGCGTTAGAAGCATCTTTGCTCAGCATATGAAATTCGTCGATAATATAAACCTTGCGTCGGGCTTGAGTGGGGGCATAGTTGACCTTTTCCCGTAAGTCACGAATGTCGTCAATACTTCGATTGCTGGCCGCATCTATTTCGATGACATCCATCGCGCGGTCCTCGGTGATGGCCCGGCACATTTCGCAGGTATTGCAGGGTTCGCCTCGACCATTATTATCCAGACAATTAATTGCTTTGGCCAGAATGCGTGCGGAGCTAGTTTTCCCCGTGCCGCGAGGACCGCAAAAAAGGTAAGCATGGGAAATAGTGCCGTTTTTCAGCGCATTAAGCAACGTCTGAGTGACGTGCGTCTGCCCGACCAGCTCAGCTAGAGATTGTGGACGCCATTTGCGATAAAAAACTTGAGATGCCATAAAATTCTCTTTAATTATACTATATCGCTTCCAGTTTCCATAGGAGTTGGTTTTTGCATGGTTAATTTCCTCCCCTTTTTAGTCTATTAGGTCATACGGTAACCGCTTGCCATTGTAACAAAACGAAATTAAGATCCAGCAGTTGGCTGACTTACATTAGACGATGGCAAACTTTTGGAGTAACATGCTATAATACGGAAAATTTACGAAAATATAGTTGATCGCTTTTTTGAGAAAAGCATTAATAATTAGAATAGCGCAATAAGGAGGTGAAAACGACCAAAAAGAGTTGTACACTATCAATAATTTTTCAAACCCCCGCCCCCATGAATAAAGCTTGATAGGAGTTAACGAATGAATTTACAACGTCCCAATTCAAACGACGCTACCAGAACTGCTAACCGTTCACGAAGCATAGCCCCCGCCAGTGGCCTTTGCACCCGTTGCATCGATGGTTGTACAGGTAACTGCGAAGTCTTTAAAGCCACTTTTCGCGGCCGCGAACTGATTTATCCCGGCCCTTTCGGTGAAGTGACTGCCGGCAATGACAAAGAGTACCCTATAGATTATTCCCACCTCAATATTCAAGGGTATGCTCTGGGAGCCAAGGGTTTACCCAAAGGTGTAAAAGGCGACTCCGATACGGCTATTTTCCCAGCCGTCGACACCGAGACCGAATACGGTTGGACTAAGAAAGTCAAAATGAAAATTCCAGTCTTTACCGGTGCCCTGGGTTCTACCGAGATAGCTCGCAAAAACTGGGAGCATTTTGCAGTAGGTGCTGCCCTGAGTGGAGTTACTCTGGTTTGCGGCGAAAACGTTTGTGGTATAGATCCAAAATTGCAAAGAGATTCTAAGG
>CAITCX010000064.1 GCA_903890885.1 uncultured Dehalococcoidia bacterium | reverse complement strand
CAGGCATCATATCACTGGGGTAATGGGCAGTGAGGGTAATAATCTCTTCATATTTACCTAATCTGAATAACACTTCAACCGCCATGGCCCTGACACCTTGATTATCATTAGGGTTTAAAGAGAGAAGTTCCTGGAACAACTGCAAAGCATCTTCTAATTCCATATTCCTGTATTTGGCTATAGCCAGTCCATGCAGACAGCGTAAAAAAGGCCTGTTATCTAACCAACCCCACTCCAGGCGGTCCTGATCCGCCTTGAATTCCAGTGTGAAGGCCTTACGACCAATACGAACCGATTGCTCCCAGAGATCACACGCCTCCTTCACTAAACCCTGTTCTGAGCGAATCATAGCTAAATGATGAATGGCATCCAGATGATCCGGCATCCGAGCTAATACCGATTTAAAACTCTTCTCCGCCGCCAGAAGATTGCCTTCTTCCATAGAGTCGCATCCTCTATTGAATTCCTCCATTGATTGACCAAATATTTTAGGAAAGAGGAATTCCCACTCATGAGGACCAACTTGAGATAATTTCAGCATACAATAACCTCTTGTAATATCTTACCAAAATACCCCATTTACAGTCTTAAAGAGCCAAACGGTACATTATCATAGTTATTTTAATTTGTTAAAGCAAATTAGACAACATATGGAGGGAAAGAAGATCAGAGAGGGAATGTTAGATTTATGATTTATGACTATATGGATAGTTGTCGCCGTACTCCAGCCTGATCAGCAACAAAGATCGCGGTTTGCAAGATGGCCATTCCATAACAGGATGCAGGGTAACGGGGTGTCTAATCGGGTTTATCCTGGCAGATCATTTATTTGGTCAGTTAGGAAAGTTTAGCTAATACGCATGTTCTTTCAAAAACAACGGCAGTTTGGTTTTATTTATAGCGAGCAATAAAAGTTTATCAGCGATATAAATAAGTCCGTCAAGGCCTGAAGCACTTTGAATTCAGGCTCCTCTTTAAATTAGTCCTTTATAGTAAACCAGGAGACTTTCGGGCATTTGAGTTCCCAGGTAGCGGTAGCATTCAGCATGGCCCTCAATATCCGAGTTCTTGCCAAACTGCGTCTGCACATACAGCTTTTGGGAGCGCATGAGTTGAAGCAGAGCATTTGTAAGCATGAGAGACTGGTATTCAGCTGAGAAAGCAGCTCTGGCAGTATCATCTAACCTGGCCCATACCACGTGGCAGCACTCGTGGGCAATTACCCCGGGATTGGCCCAACGCGGATCAAGGTCAGTCCTGTCTGGCCAGGTTAGCGCCGGGTACGCAGACCCATTGTACGTCAGGCCTGGGACAAGGAAGATTGGCCAAGATTTCCAGAATGCACGGTCTGCTTCAGGCACTACCCAATCGGAAAACCACTTGTCCAGTACCACATTTAAATCTACACTCTCTGCCGTTGCCAGGGGATTCATCGACTCTTCAGGATGAAGCAAATCTAATGCGGCCTTCTTTGGTTTCCTGAAAAATTCAACAATCTTAGACCAGCACATAGTTTTCCCCTCCTTTAACCAGCATTTTACGCCAGCCTGCTGTGCAGGTCAACCGAGAGCAATCGTTGAAAGTGACAGCCAGTTTGCTGAATTTGTTAATACGTGCGTTTACTTTAGACACAACATAACCGTGGCTTTACCTTTTACATTACGAATGCCTCTCCATATAGTACTTAAAATTCACGGGTGACAATACTTGTTTTTAAGATATATAATTTAATTACGAATAGAAAGAAGTTGATCAATTACTTAATAGTCAGTGGCGCATTTCTTCTCCGAGAGGGAAGCTGCCACAATATCTTCCAAAGAGGAAGGTTCAAGACATCTGTCCCGCGCCACAAAGAGATAGTGGATGAATAGGCGAGGAAGATATGCTAAGATCTAGATATTCCTTTCTCAAGATAGCCCGAAGGTCAAAATGCAATACAGAGCACTGATAAAAAAGAGCGACGGATGGTGGATCGGCTGGCTAGTTGATATTCCAGGGGTAAATGCACAGGAAAAACCCGGAAGAAACTGCTGGACTCGCTGACTATTTGTGCTGAAGAACTGTTAAATGCACCGGTTGAGTTAAAAGAAACTGAGAAAATGGTAAAAATAGAGATCCCGGCCTGACCTTTCCGGCGCAACCGCACGAGGGGCGATATCAGGTTTTCTTTTCATCCTTATCCTTTTCAACTTTCTCAACTTTTTTAACTAACACCTGGTTAATCTTTTCCTGTTGTTCTTTAGCTTCTTTATTTAATTCGGTCCAATTTTCCATTAATTCTTCCATCATTTACCATCCCTGACCTTATAATTCCGGCAGCGATAATGATTACTGCGGCAGCAAAGGTGATCAGATTAATCGATTTAAGAGTTTCAGTCATCCGGCAAATTGTCACCTGGTTTGGTTTTATCTGTAAGTTTTTTCTTGAAAAGGTGTTTGTCTATGTAATCGTTGGCAGACTTTCTGATTTTGGAGTTGCCCAGGTAAAGACCAAGTAACACTCCGATAATAAAAAAGAGCAATGGACTGTTTAATAGACCCATTTAACCTATCCTTTCTGACATTAAAAACAATACGTCAGAATAACCCGATTTATCAGTTATTGCCGATACGTGATCAAAGCCTTGCACCATTAAAGGTACATTAACACCTATCTCTGACAACGGTATGTCAAAACATATGTACTTAATAAAATACTGCCATTAATACGGGCAATCTACGGGCCTCTTTTAGAAAATATTTTTTACCTTTCTGGTTGAAATCAGGACTTTCTAAAGCCATATTCTACTCACGAATACGCATGAAGGCATTCCTGTGAAAAAGGTGAATTATCTGAGGGCCAGGAGTTATCGGTTTCTATAAAGGATCCTGGAGGTTTTTCATGAATTAGTATTGCACGTTCATGAAACGGAAGCATTGGTCAACACGCAGAAAGTTGAATTGCAATAATGGGGAATTGGTTTGGCAATTCTGTCGCAATAAAGAGGATGTGTCAAATCCGGCTTGTACCGGCATGTCATTAATTTTATCGGTAATCCAGTACTATTATATACGCAGATTCACTGCAGCCACAACGTCCCCTGGTTTCATACACTAATCAATAGCTAACTGTATTTTGATGGCTTCTTCTACTTTGTGCATATCTTCCTGGGAGATTGTTCCAGCACAACTTAATAACCTGGATTTACTCACAGTCGCTAGTTGGTCTGCCATAGCTTTACTTTCCTGACCATTAAAAGCTATCAAAGCTTCGCTGGGATAAAGCCGCTCTGTCCTGGAGGTGAGAGGAACAACCTGGACCCGGTTAAGAAACTTATTTGATGCATTATTACTGACGATTACCGCAGGTCGTTTCTTCTGGATTTCCCCTCCGATTGAGGGGTCGAAGTTTATCCACCATACCTCACACCGTTTCATGAGCTAAATCCTTGAAAGTAACCTCTGCCCACTCTAAAGCTTCTTTCTCCCGCTCCTCATCTTTGGCCATTTCAGCATAAGCTAATTCCAGGTCGGGGTGAATAACATGGGGTCTGACCAATTCCTCGATAAACTTGCTTATTTTTCTTGGCCCTATGTTTTTACGGAGACCCTCGTAGACCTCTTCGTCAATTGTTACGGTCAATTTCTTATGCATAGTAAAGCTCCTTACACGTGTAGTATACGTATAACTACCTGTCATGTCAATACGCATCATAGATTCAATGACTGGAGGCGCCCAATTTGTGCCTACAGCATATCCATGCCAAAATTAATTAACTAATGTTAATACAGGTAACGACTGGTTGGCAATATTTTCGATATATTGCCAAATCCTTCAAAGATAAGGCTGGGACTGCGGACCAAAGCTAATTTTATTGCCAGAAAGCAAAGCCATTTTTCTACGTGATTTATTTGGTATTTGAATAGCAACCATGGCTGCTGGAGAGCCCCAAATCGACGGATATATAGTATTTGGCCTGTTTTTTAAACGGATTTTTAATGAAGCGGGGAGGCAGCAACTCCCATTGATCGCATGGTCCATCACTCTTTTATCCTGGAATTCAGTGTGCCCAGCTACCGCATGGTAATGGCTCAGCAACGCGTCCCAGACAAAGAGAACGACCACAAACAGAAACAGGGGAACCAGAAAGAATAATGGTCGCACATCACCAGTGATAATTTTTATGCCAGGGCTAATCAGGCTCTCAAAGTCACTTCAGACACAACGTCCCCTTGGTTTCGGTTTAATTGGCCTATCTTATGTCCATTAATCACTTTAAACATAATTTTTAAACCAATCCGATTTATTTCTGGCTTTATATAACTTGGACAAATTTGTTAAAATCTCCAAAAGTTAATAAGATAACTATAATAAAAATAGAGAATACACAAAAAGCGAATGGAAAGGGAAAAATGAAAACCTTTATTAATTTTTTAGCCAAATCAGACACAACGGCAAACAGGTTGTTTTCTTTTATTCTTTGGGGGTTAAGAATTTTAATCTGGTTCACAGCCGCCAGATACTCTTTCTTTAAAAACCGCTTAAAAGAGAAAAACCTGATTGTCCAGCTGAAATTGAAAGACAATTCCCTGGGCCGCTATTTTACCCTTAAAGATGGCAAGGTGACCTCCGGAGGCAGAATAGTTGAGAAAGCAGACGTGACGCTGATATTCGGTAATGCCCAAATAGCTCTGGACATACTGGTCCCTCCGCGTAATCAGTTAGCCATGGTGAATGCCGAGAAGAATTTTCTACTGTCCCTGGAAGGGGCAGATGACCTGGCTTACTGGTGGATGGAGACGCTGAGTATGCTCCTGAACGCCGGCATTAAATATGGTAAACCCATGGGTCAGGGTATAATGCGATACACCAGCAATACAAACGGCGGGCCGGTCTTTGTTTACGTCAAAGATGACAAGATACTGAGAATAACACCGATAGAGTTTGACAACCAGGATGCTAAACCCTGGACAATCCAGGCACGTGGAAAAACGTTTACTCCGCCCCAAAAGACCACTATTTCACCATACACCCAGACCTTTAAGTCCATGATCTATTCACCGGACCGCCTTCTTTATCCTATGAAAAGAGTGGACTTCGATCCCAAAGGGGCAAGAAACCCGCAAAACAGGGGCATCTCCGGCTATGAGCGGATTAGCTGGGATGAAGCCCTGGACATTGTATCCAGTGAGATTACGCGGGTCAAAAAGGAACACGGACCCGGAGCCATCATGAGCTGCTCAGGTTCCCATCACACCTGGGGCGTCCTGGGATATTGGCTGGGAGCCCGCTTACGATTTCTCAACCATATTGGCTGGTCTCAGGTTGTTTCCAATCCGGACAGCTGGGAAGGCTGGTACTGGGGCGCTATGCATCACTGGGGCGGAAGCATGAGATTGGGAGCCCAGGAAAGCTACGGTACCATAGAAGACTGCCTGAAGGAATGTGAAATGGTAGTCTTCTGGTCCTCCGATCCGGAATCAACCAGTGGAGTTTATGCCGCATTTGAAGGCACCGTTCGCCGACAGTGGCTGAAAGAACTGGGCATTAAAATGGTGCATATTGACCCTTTTTATAACCATACCGCGGCTTTGTTCGGGGGTAAATGGCTGGCTCCCCGTCCGGCCAGTGGAAACTCTCTTGGCCTGGCCATCGCCTATATCTGGATTACTGAAGGGCTTTATGACAAAGAATATGTGGCGAACCTAACCACAGGTTTTGACGAATGGAAGAACTATATCCTGGGCAAGGAAGACGGAGTGCCCAAGACTCCTGAATGGCAGGAGGGTGAAGCCGGGATTCCAGCCAAAGATGTCCGCGCTCTCGCCCGAGAGTGGGGACGCAAAAAGACCTATCTGGCAGCCGGAGGTATTACCGGATTCGGCGGGGCCTGCCGTTCGGCCACGGGGAACGAATGGGCCCGGTCTATGGTCTGCCTGATGGCTATGCAAGGCCTCGGCAAACCCGGAGTCAACATGGGATGCATGCAGATGGGCACCCCGGTTGACCACAGTTTCTATTTCCCGGGGTATGCTGAAGGCAGCCTGTCGGGAGACCTGCAAGGCACCGCTCTGGGGGTCAATCTCTATCCGCGTATGCCTCAGCTGCCTACTGTCAACACCGTTTATCAGCGCATACCCAGGTTGAACATCCCTGAAGCCATTCTAGACGGCCATGCGGTCGGTTATCCGTCCGACTCTAAAACCATTGAAGGCCAGTTCTTAAAATTCCAATATCCGGCCCCCGGGTATCCCAGGGTCAAGATGTATTATAAATACGGCGGATCATTCATTGGTACCATGGCTGAAACCAACCGTTATGTCAAGGCATATCAGTCTCCAAACCTGGAATTTGTAGTCAACCAGTCCATCTGGATGGAAGGCGAGACCAAGTTTGCCGATATAATCCTGCCTGCCTGTACCAGTTTCGAGCGCTGGGATACCAGCGAATTCGCTAACTGCGGAGGCTATATTCAGCACAGCTTTAACCAGTGTAATCACCGGGTGGCACTGGTGCAGCACAAATGTATAGAACCCCTGGGAGAGTCCAGGTCAGACTTCCAGATTTTCCTGGGATTGTCCATGCGGTTAGGTTTTGCCCATATGTTCTCAGAGGGCATCACCGAATTTGATTGGTGTAAAAGGCTTTTCGATGCTACCGATCTGCCTAAAGTAATATCCTGGAAAAAATTTCTGAAAAAGGGCTATTATGTAGTCCCGGCACCTAACAAAAACATAGCGCAGCCGGTCTCTTTCCGCTGGTATGCTGAGAACAGGCTCAAAGATACACCCGAGATCGCCCCTCTTCCGGCTGATTATTCGGAGAAAATATTCAAAGGTCTACAAACCCAATCCGGAAAACTCGAGTTTGTGTGCTCCAGTTTGAAACGTTTTGATCCTGATGATCCCGAAAGGCCGGTTATGACTAAATATATTCCATCCTGGGAGGGACATCATACCACCGAACTATTTCAGAAATATCCCCTGCAGCTAATTACCCCACACCCCCGTTATAGTTTTCATACTATGGGTGACGGTAAAGACAGCTGGATCAATGACATCGCCCAGCACCGCATCTTGATTAACGGCTACTATTACTGGATTATAAGGGTCCATCCGGACGATGCCAAATCTCGCGGTATCAAAGACCAGGACCTGGTCAAGGTCTTCAACGACCGGGGTGCGGTAATCTGCGCAGTTCAGGTCACCGAAAGAGTTCGCCCCGGCGTTGTACACTCATATGAATCATCGGCAAAATATGATCCCATTGGCAAGCCTGGAGAATCAGCCGACCGCGGTGGATGTATGAATATCCTGACACCCAGTCGACCTATGATTAAAAAATCACACAGCTTTGCGGCCAACTCCTGCCTGGTACAAATCGAAAAATGGGAAGTGGGATAAAAACGATGAAAAAGTGGTATCTGGTGATTGATGTAGAGAAATGCGAAAACTGTAATAACTGTGTCCTTGCCTGCAAGGATGAGCACGTAAATAATGACTGGCCTGGATATTGCGCGCCGCAACCTGACCACGGTCAAAAATGGATGAATATACAGGGCATCGAGAGAGGCCGGTTTCCCAATATCGATGTCGCTTATCTGCCAGCGCCCTGCATGCATTGCGATAATGCCCCCTGCCTAAAGGCCGCGGGAGCAGAGGTTGTGCACAAAAGGCCGGACGGCATCGTTATTATCGATCCGGTGAAAGCTAAAGGAAAGAAAAAAATAGTAGAAGCCTGCCCTTACGGGGCTATCTGGTGGAATGAAAAACTGGAGCTACCTCAAAAATGCACCCTGTGCGCCCATTTGCTGGACCAGGGCTGGACGAAAACCCGCTGCGTGCAATCCTGCCCTACCGGGGCTTTAAACATCCTCCATCTAGAGGAAAGTGAAATGCAGCACGCCATCTCAAAGGAGCATTTAGAGACCTACTTACCGGAACGCCAGACACAGCCGCATGTTTTTTATAAGAATCTTTACCGCTTTACCCGTTGTTTTATCGCGGGCAGCGCAGCTATCACTTTGAAGGGTAAGACAGAGTGCGCTGAAAATGCGAAGGTGTCACTACTCGATTCCTCAGGTAAAGCTATGGCAGAAACAGATACTGACAACTACGGAGATTTTAAATTTGATAACCTGCCGGAAAACAGCGGACAATATCAAATCAGGCTCTCTCTTCAGGGTTATCAAACCCGGACTGTGAATGTTACCCTTGGGAAGAGCATCAATGCAGGGACCATCAGTTTAACTGAAAACTGAAAAGATAATACCTGGCTGAATATTTTTTATTCCAGGATGTTATCAAACGTAAAACACAGCCACCACGGGCAGACGCATGGCTGGCGGAGTGGCGGTTGAGCTTTTTTAGTCTGAAATAGCCTAATAATAACTTCTATAGTGCGGCACAACCCTTTGTTTTGTGTCCAGAACAATTCAACATAAAGCGCCTCTGCTCCGCGGCGGCTATTATCTCCTGGCCCAGAATAAAACTGCACATCCGCGCTGTTCTATATAAACCTCAGAAAAATACTTTTTCAGACTCTGCTCCAGCGCGTCTAAACTGT
>CAITCX010000063.1 GCA_903890885.1 uncultured Dehalococcoidia bacterium | reverse complement strand
ATACTCATATGGATATCTTCCAGTTCAATTTTAAACTGGAACTTACCACTCTCAATTTCTTTTTGAATAGCCTTCAGGCCGCGTATGATATCTTTGCCGTCATTGGCAGAGATAATACCTTTTTTGACAAGCATTTGAGCATGGGCTGTCGAGCCGGCTATGTCATAAGAATACAATCGCCAATCAAAGGGTATGGATGCTGTATAGCGCATAACAGCATCGTCAGCTTCTTTTTGAAAACGTCCGCGAATCAAGCTCACTTTATATTCTTCTTTTTTACTTTCATGCTGTTTAATGAACTATTCTTTTCCATTACCGGTTGTAATTGCACCTGAGTTTTGGTAGGTAAACCCCACAATTGAATAAAACCTACCGCATGAGAGGGATCGAAGATATCTTCCTTGTCGTAAGTTGCCAGTTTAAAGCTGTAAAGTGAGTAAGGAGACTTCCGGCCAACTACCATAGAAACACCTTTCCAGAGTTTAACCCTAATTGAGCCGGTAACAAAGCGCTGGGTACTCAGAACATAGGCGGCCAGATCTTGATGCATAGCGCTAAACCACAGGCCGTTATAAATCAAATCGGAATATTCTACCGATACATTTTGCTTAAATCGCAGCTGCTGCTTGGTTAAAGTCATCTCTTCTAAAGCCTGATGAGCTTGAATGAGCACGACAGCAGCCGGGGCTTCGTATACTTCCCTGGATTTTATGCCGACCAACCTGTTTTCGATATGATCTATACGTCCGACACCGTTTTCGCCGGCAACCTTATTCAATTTCTCCAATAAGGTAATGCCGTCCAGCTTTTCACCATTAAGTCCAACCGGAATACCTTCTTCAAAATCTATCTCGATATAAGTAGCCTTGGTGGGAGTTTTATCCGGAGACCTGGTCCAGACAAAAGCATCCTCAGGAGGCTCATTCCAGGGATCTTCCAAAATACCGCATTCCACTGCCCTGCCCCACAGGTTCTCATCAATCGAATAGGGGTTCTTTTTAGTAGCCGGGATGGGAATTTTGTTTTTCAAGGCATATTGAATAGTCTCTTCGCGCGTCATGCCCCATTCACGGGCCGGAGCGATAATTTTTAACTCAGGCGCCAGGGTATTGATGCCTACATCTAACCTGACCTGATCATTACCTTTTCCAGTACAACCGTGAGACACGGCTTTAGCCCCGTATTTTTTGGCAGTTTCAGCCAGCAGTTTGGCTATCAAAGGACGGCCAAGGGCGGTTGCCAGGGGATAAGTCCCTTCATAAAGAGCATTGGCTTGCAAGGCCGGCCAGCAATAATCCTTGATAAAAGTCTCCCTGGCATCTATTACGATGGCCTGCTTGACGCCCATGTTCTCAGCCTTCTTTTTAATGGCATCCAGATCGGGCACATTACCAATGTCAACCGTTAAGGTAATAACCTCCATTTTATATTTCTCGGGCACCCATTTGATGGCTACCGAAGTATCCACTCCGCCGCTGTATGCCAAAACAATTTTATCAGACACATTTTCCCCCTTAATATTGGTTCGCCCCTATATTACAGGAAGTATACCAATATTACAAAATATTTTTTATAACTGTTAATTATTAAAACTTGCCAGTACAGTGTCAAGAATGCCGATTCCTTCATCAATCTCAGCCTGGGTTATGATAAGCGGAGGAATTAACCGCAGCAGGTAGGCTTTCAAAAAGTTGATAACCAGTCCTTTCTCCAGACAAGCGTACATGACAGCTTCGGCGATATCGCGGTCGAATTCTACCGCAATAAGCAGACCGCAGCCACGCACATCTTTAATAAAAGAGTATTTGTTTTTAAGGTCACACAATTTGCCCGTTAGATACTTGCCCATACGTCCAGCGTTTGCAGGTATCTTCTGGTCAACAATATACTTTGTTACTGCATAACCGGCTGCACAGGCCAACGGGTTGCCGCCAAAGGTAGTGCCGTGTTCTCCATATTTAAAAACAGAGGCGCGCTCTTTAGACATGAGCACTCCGATAGCCACACCGCTGGCAATGCCTTTGGCCAGAGTCATGACATCCGGTTCAACCCCGAACAACTGATATCCAAAGAGCTTGCCCAATCTGCCCATACCCGTCTGGATTTCATCAAAGATCAGTAGCAAATCTTTTTCGTCGCACCAGGCGCGTACTTGTTGAAGATAATCAGAAGAAGGGATAATAACACCTCCTTCTCCCTGTATGGGTTCGAGCATTATGGCGCAGGTTTTGGCTGACGTTGCTTTGCGGATAGCTTCGATATTGTTGTTTTCAACAACCTTAAAACCATCTGGCAACGGGACGTAGGGATTTTGAAACTTGGCTTGACCGGTGGCAGCTGTAGTAGCCAGGGTTCGGCCGTGAAATGAATTAAGAGTTGTAATAATTTCAAAAGCCCCATTTAATTTTAAACTTCCCCAGCGTCGGGCCAGTTTGATAGCACCTTCGTTAGCTTCCGCTCCGCTGTTGCTGAAAAAAACCCTGTCCATACAGCTATTATTAACAAGTAATTCCGCCAATTTGCCTAACGGCAGTGTGTAATAGGCATTGGAAACATGGATAAGGGTTTTGGCTTGATCAGTCAAAGCCTTCACCAGAACGGGGTGACAATGCCCCAGGCTATCGGCTGCCCAACCTCCCACGAAATCCAGATATTTTTTACCGTTTTCATCCCAAAGCCGCAATCCCTCACCTTTGACAAAGGTAACCGGAATGCGTTTGATAAATTTCATCATATATTTTTGAGCCAGTATTTGTGATTGACTCGTGTTTTCCATATTTAACCTCTCTTCTTATTTATAGATGGTGGTACCGCCCTGACTGCTTTGAATTTCATTTAATAAAGCGTGAGGACGCCTGCCGTCTATAATCCTGGCTTTTCCAGTCACCTGGGATGCTCGAATGCCAGAGCGAATTTTGGGTATCATGCCGCTGGTAACTACTCCTGAGGCAATCAAGGCTTCTGCTGCCTGAACATCCAGGGTTGCAAGAACCCGGCCGTCTTTATCACAAACTCCGGCAATATCAGTCAAAAACACCAGTTTTTCGGCTTTCAGAGCAGCGGCTATTTCGCCAGCTGCCACATCGGCATTGACGTTTAGAAGGAGAGGCCCATTACCTGGTTTAACGGCTGAATTGTAACTAACTGACGAAATTACTGGAATATAGCCAGCTTCCATAAGAGTTTTTAACAATTCGATATTGACCTTCTCAATATTTCCGACAAAACCGAGATCAGGGTTCTTTACTTTAGCTGTTAACAAACAGCCATCTACACCGCTGATACCGATAGCTTTGCCTCCTATGAAATTCAGATTGGCTACCAGGTCTTTATTTACGACACCGGCCAAAACGGCAGTAGCCACTTCCAAGCCGGTTCTATCGGTCACACGCTCGCCATGAACAAATTTAGTATCTGAAGATAATTTTCCCAACCATTCGGTGATAGTTTTCCCGCCACCGTGTATGACCACTGCAGGTATTCCCTGTTTCTGCAACTCCACCAGGTCCTGCATGGTCGTATCATGCTGGCCCAAGGTTGACCCGCCTATTTTTATTACAATAATATGATTATTCATTTCAGGTTGTGTACTCGCTATTAATTAATACATACTCTTCAGATAGGTCACAGCCCCATCCGGTGGCTGAGTCCCCGCCTATGTTCAATTCCACCCTTAAAACTACTTCTTCTTTATTTAACTCAGATGAGGCGGCCTTTTTATCGAAAGCCAAAGGCAGGCCGTTTTTCATCAGGCACATCTCCCCGATATAAACATGCGTTTTCTCAGAAACCAATTCAGCCCCACTTCGACCAGCTGCAGCTATAATACGTCCCCAGTTGGGGTCACACCCGTGTACCGCTGTCTTGACTAAAGGCGAGCTGGTGATGGTTCTGACAATTAATCGAGCATCTTTAAGATTTTTGGCCCCGTTAACCACCACTTCAATAAGACGGGTTGCACCTTCGCCATCCCGTGCAATACATTTCGCCAGGAACAAACAAACTTTATTGAGCGCTTGCTTAAAAGCAGCAGCTAAATGCGAACCAGAAGAAATAGCTTCGTTCCCGGCTAAACCATTGGCCATTAAAAGAACGGTATCATTGGTGCTGGTATCGCCATCTACTGAGATCATATTAAAAGAAGCAGCGATAGCATCATCCAAAGTGGCTTTTAAAAAATCGCACTCTACTAATGCGTCAGTAGTCAGAAAACACAGCATAGTAGCCATATCAGGATGAATCATACCTGCGCCTTTACAGGTCCCGCCGATAGTAAATATAGTCCCAGAAGTTTTTACTGTAACCGCAATTTTCTTAGGCCGGGTATCTGTAGTCATAATAGCTCTCGTCAAATCGCTGCCGCCCTGGCTGGATAGATGAATATTGGCTAACCCGGTCTGGACTTTATCGAGAGGCAACTGAACACCAATGACGCCGGTACTGGCAACCATTACCATGTCAGAAGCGACACCTAATAATTTTGCCGCCAGATCAGCGGTTGCTGTAGCAGCTGTCATGCCTAGTTCACCTGTACAGGCATTAGCGCAACCGCTGTTAATGACGACAGCCTGAGCATGACCGGTCTTATCCAATTTTTGTTTATCAAGAATAACCGGTGCAGCTTTGATTTTATTGGTAGTAAAGGCTCCAGCGGTCACACAAGGAATTTCTGAAAAAAGAATACTTAAATCAAGAGCATCTCGAGATTGTTTCTTGATACCTGCATAAGTAGCACCAGCCGAAAAACCCAGCGGAGAAGTTACTCCGCCATCAGGAATTATATCTATCATTACACTCATTTATCAACTCAAAATATACCATACCGCACACTGGCAAACAATTAAAAAGATCCTTGATATGGTATATGCGTCCTCCTAATTATTTAACTTAAGCACTTAAAAATAAATTAAGCCTGGATTGCTCTCGTCTCCAGGCTTGATATGCTCTTAAATAGAATTTACAGGTAATTTAGTTAATTAATATCCTTAAAAGAGACATTCCAGACCTCTCCCGAACCCGGGTAACCACACACGCCTTATGCCTCTAATTTTATGATTTAACACGTAACTCGTTCCCTGAATCAGATATATCAAAATTCTATTCTGTCAGAGGCGGATTTGTCAAATTTCGTCTTGCGTGTAAAGAAAATATGTGTTATTAACTTCTGATGTTATAATGTTTAGGAATGTTTTGAAGGGAAAAGTGAACAAGTGTCTAAAAATTCAAACGGAAAAAAGAAAGGCAAATCACAAAATACTAAAAATAATCAACCTCAAACCATAGCTAGAAAACTTACCCCAGAAGAAGCCGCCGCTATTGTAAGAGACCGCCTGGCTAACCGGCCGGTTATTATCTGGCGATATCGCAATGGCAAATTAAACAAGCGATTTATTATCACTCTGGCAGTAATGATAGTAGCACTGGTAGCTGCGCTATATTTTATCTCCCGTACTTCATAGTCTTCTTAAAAAGAAAGTGCGCCTAAAACAAAAAAGCCCTGATGCTCTTTTAAGTCTGAATATTTTAACCCAGAAAGCTTCCTATTTAATATTTTACTATTGCAAGAGGCTCTATAGATTCAAAATTCTCAGATGTCTTTAGCTTTCTTCTGTAAATCATATAGTCTGGTAAGGGCTTCCAAAGGCGTTAATCCATCCAGATCCAGATTTTGCAGTTCTTCTAAAACGAGGGGTTTGGGCCCGAAGAACGTAATTTGAGTAACCTGATTTAATTTTTCTTTGCGGGCAGTTTTGGAAACGGGAATTTTAGTGTAATCATTTTCCAAATCGCCAAGGACTTCCTGTGCCCTGTTAATGACTGATCTGGGCAGACCAGCCAGTTTGGCAACATGAATGCCGTAACTTTTATCCACGCCTCCCGGAACAACCTTTCTTAAAAAAACCACTTCACCTTTATCTTCTATGACAGAGACGTTAAAATTCTTGGCCGCCGGTAAAAGAACGGCAAGTTCTACCAATTCATGATAGTGAGTGGCAAAGAGTGTCTTGGCGCCTAATCTGGGAGAATTGTGAATATATTCCGCAACAGACTGAGCGATAGATAAACCATCGTATGTACTGGTACCCCGACCGATTTCATCCAGAATAATCAGAGAGTCGGGAGTAGCATTGTTCAAGATGTTAGCGGTCTCAGTCATCTCAACCATAAATGTTGATTTGCCGGCCGCCAGATCTTCGCCAGCACCGATGCGGGTGAAAATGCGGTCGACTATCCCGATATCAGCGGATGTTGCTGGCACAAAACTCCCGATCTGGGCCATTAAAACTATCAAGGCAACTTGTCTTAAATAAGTAGATTTTCCTGACATATTGGGGCCTGTGAGGATAATCAGACGGGCATCTGCGTTTGATAAATAAGTGTCATTAGAGATGAAGACGTTTTCAGGCAAGCTTCTTTCAACTACCGGATGCCGGCCATCCTTAATTGCAAGGGCCTTCTGGTGATTCAAATTCGGTCGGACATAGTTGTAGCGGACAGCAGCCTCAGCCAGGGCAGACAAAACATCGACAGTTGCCAACGAATGAGTCAGTGCCAGGATGGTTTCACCAGACGAGGCTATCTGACTGCAAACTACCTTAAAAAGATCGGACTCCAGTTCGATAATACGCTCCTGCGCATGCAATATTAAAGCCT
>CAITCX010000062.1 GCA_903890885.1 uncultured Dehalococcoidia bacterium | reverse complement strand
CGCAGTCCCGCACATCCTGAGTCATGGGCCCGATCTGATCTAGTGAGCTGGCGAAGGCTACCAGGCCGTAGCGGCTGACTCTGCCGTAGGTGGGTTTTAACCCTGTAACGTTACAAAAGCCAGCCGGTTGGCGGATGCTGCCGCCGGTGTCCGATCCCAGCGCATAGACGGCTTCACCCGCTGCAACTGCCGCTGCTGAACCTCCGCTGCTGCCGCCGGGCACCCTGTTAAGGTCCCAGGGATTGCGGGTGGTGAAAAAGGCCGAGTTTTCGGTTGAAGAACCCATGGCAAACTCATCCATGTTGGCCTTGCCCATCATCACCATACCGGCTGCATTGAGCTTTTCGATCACAGTGGCGTTATAAGGCGGAATGAAATTTCCCAGCATTTTAGATGAGCAGGTGGTCTTGATGCCGCGCGTGCATATGTTATCTTTAATAATGACCGGCACGCCGGTCAGAGGTGTCATTTTACCCGCCGCGATCAGATTATCAGCTTGCCTGGCCTGTTCCAGGGCTTTCTCAGCCGTGACGGAGACCAGGGCTTTGACTTTGGAATCTACCTGCTGGATGCGCTCCAGGTAGGCACGCGTCAACTCCAGGGAAGAGATTTGTTTTTGTTTCAATTGTTGATGGGTTTCGTATAGGGTCTGTTGCCTGAAATTAGCCAAATTGTCCTCACGGCTTAAAATATTAGTCTTCGAGCACTACTTTAACTTTGAAGAAGTCGCCTTCCCTCTGAGGGGCATTAAATAGAACGTCTTCCTGGGGCAAAGACGCTTTGATCTCGTCTTTCATAATGACGTTTTGCAGGGCGATTGATTGGGCTGTAGGCGAAACGCCTTCAGTGTCCAGTTTTTTCAGGATCTCGAAATTCTCAAGGATATTGGAAAGTTGTACCTGCATAATCTCCACATCAGCATCGGTGACACCCACCCTGGCCAGGGCGGCGATATGCAGGACTTCCTCACGTTTTAGCTTCATCATAAACCTCTCCGGGTACTCAGCCAATTATAACACTCATTTTTACGCCTGCGCAATAAGCTTCCCTTCTTCTCATCCCCTCTCCCCAGACGGGAGATTTCCTTGAACCCGGAGTTAAAATCAAGCAGGTGTTAATTGGCAGGGACGTTAGCTGAAACGGGCTTGAATTCTTATAGTACTATCAAAAGTAGCCACAATATAGGCACTAATATTAACCTTGAATAAAGCATTGTTTTTGTTTTTTATAATATCGGCTAGATTGGGATGTTTGGCGGTAAACACATCGAGCAGATATGGTTCCTTGCCAATATCTATTTCCTCAGCAGTCCCGATGAGGGTCACAGCGGTAGCTTCTTTAAAATCCTGGATTTGATTGGTCCTGTTGTCAACTAACAGGGCTACCCTCTTGTTCGCCACCAGGTTTTCATACTTATTGGTGTTTTTAGGCGTGAAAAATAAAACCTCTCTGGATCCTTCAGACTCCGCGAAGGCCACCAGGTTACAGTAAGGTTGACTCTCGCACAGGGTAGATAAAACAGCCAGTTTTTGAGATCTTAACAGTGCTTTGATTTTTAAGTATATGTCCGAATCGATTATTATCCCTCCTTTATGCCAGGCTGAAACTTGCAGCATCGAAAGGTAAGAAGCTTCTGGCAATCGCTTAAGTCGATATTCTATGATCTAAGAAATAGGCCTGGATTTCTTTGACTGCGCGGCGGGCGTCGCCGACTGCCTTAACCACCGAACAGAGGCCTGTTACCAGGCTGCCAGCCATAAAGAGGTTGCCCTGGGGCGAAGTAAACAGGGCAGGATGCTGCCCGGTAGCGATCAGTACAACCGTCTCAGGTGCTGCCAGCATCTCTTGAACCGCCGTCTTTGCCAGTTCCTGGCCGCCTTTAAAAGTGATATTGGGCAGCATCAGGGCTGAAATTTCCCGGAATATGACCTCACGCGGAATTTGCTCTACCTGAACATCCAGCAGCGAGCCGCCGGGGGAGTTCAGCCGGTCATAAATAGTTACTTCATATCCCAACCTGCCGAGCCAGTGGGCAGCCCCCAGTCCGGCTGGTCCGGCTCCCACGATTATCGCTTTCCAGCCGTTAGGCTGGATATCCTGGCGAATCCAGCCGTCCCTGTCCGCCTGGCGGCAGACCCAGGCTTGCAGCTCTCTTATCTGCACTGCCTGATTTGAGAAGCTCAGACGGTTGCAGTTAGTTTCACAGGGAGGATTAAGCCCGCAGCTGTATCCGCAGATTTCGCTGAGGGGATTCATCTCATGCAGGGTGCGGGCTGCCCCCATAATATTGCCAGCCTCAATCTTGCGCATGACATTCACCACATCGATACCGGCAGGGCAGGCCGCCGTGCAGCCTGGTTTTTCGCAGTACTGGCATTGCCGCGCCCGTCCTATCGACGATTCAGGAGTTAAAGAGCTGCCAGGTTCAGTCATCTTCAAGGGTTGCCTGCCCTTGATTAAATTGACATAATCATGGTTGAAAGACCGCCGCCGGTACTCTGGCAGGCCTGCATCCCGCAGGAGTACGTTGGCAGCGCCCACACCTGAGACGGCGACGGCCGGAGCGCCCATACCCATTACCGTAGAATCCCCGCAAAAATAGAGGTTCTTCCACTCGCTGCGGGCGTGCAGTCGTTTCATCAGCTCTTGACCTATGGCTTGTTTTGGACCGCCCACCGCGCCTTTGTTCTTGAGGGTGTAGCGTTCGATAGTAGCCGGGGTGCCGGTCTCCATGACCAGGATATTCTGCATTAAATCCGGGAAATGCTGCTGCAGTTGATTCAGTATGCGGTCCTGTTCTCGCCTTTTTTGCTGGAGATAGCTTTGAGATGAGGCATAATTGCTGTTCCAGGGATCAGGCCAGGCCAGGGTGGAGGGAGCCACCACCGTCATGGCGTGGGTGCCGGGAGGGGCAATTGAAGGATCATCCAGGGAAGAAATATAGACCGTTACATCGCCGCTGTTGACTCCCCGCTTGTCCTCGATGAACATCTCTACCGCCTTGGTGCCGGCGGGGATGGCTTCAGCCCTGACCCCCAGGTACAGTACCATGGCCGGGTAGGTGGGCACCAGGGTTTTAGTCCAGGCCAGCCGCTCAGGTTTGATATGTTCAGGCCTGATAAGCTGGCCGTAAAGGTTCCAAACTGTAGCATTGGCCACAATATAATCAGCCTTGATTATGGTTCCGTCCGAGAGGCGTACTCCGGTGGCCCTGTCGTTAACCATAAGGATTTCTTCTACGCGGTGACGGTAGATGGCCTCACCGCCGTACTTTTCCAGGGCTTTTTCCAACTTGCTGCTTAAAACCTGGGGCGAACGGGCCGGATAGTAGGCGCCCCCGATATGGTTATCCACAAACATGGTGGCCGCAAGAATGGCCGGCGTTTCCTGGATAGTGCAATAGCAGTAAGTTGAGGTAAGTTTATCAAAAAAGGCCAGCAGATCTGGATCGGTAATATATTTCTTTAATATCGTTTCGGTAGAGGTGGATAACATTTTAAAGGTCTGTAGCAAAACCAGAGGGTGCTTTAATAGCGCTATCAGATTATCCTTGACCGGCATTTCAGTGGGCGGTACTATCATCGGCTGGCGGGCGATAATTTTTACGTAGACATCATACAGGTAGGCATATAAACTGCGCAGCTGGTCAGCCTGCTGGGGGAAAGCCGTGGTTAACTCGGTTAAAAATTTTTCATAATCCGGCCAAAAATTGATCTCTTTGCCCTCGAAGTGCATGCGCAGCAGCATATCATGCTCTATTATATCCGTCTCTTCTTCCAGCTCATTCATTACGAAGGTAAAAGGATTGACGCCTTTCTTGCCAAATCCGTAAAGCAAGGCTGTGCCGGTATCAAAGGAAAAGTTCTGGCGGCGCAAAGTGGTACACAATCCCCCCGGCAGATAGTGGTGCTCTACCAGCAGAACCTTAAGTCCCCTTTTTGCCAGCAGCGCGGCGGCTGTTAACCCGCCTAACCCGGAACCTATCACCACCACCTGGTATGAATCCTGCAGGATGGAAGTGTCTAACATCTTCATAAGCAATTTACTTCCTTTCTGTTATTTGGCAAAGCGCACTTTTCAGGCGTATCCGGTTGTAGCGCTGGCTGATAATACAGGGTATATTTACTATTATGGCGTAAGCCAGCATTATCAGTGTAATCCACCAGTCGTTCCAGATGAAAAAGACCGGCCAGGATACGCCAATGATCCAATGGGTGAGCTCGGCCCGGCAGGTTTCTGAAATGAACCTGTGTAAATAACCGGCCTGCCTGGAACCGAGGTGGTTCTTTCTGAACCCGTTCTTAGCGACAGCCGCACCATCCGGCAAGAATTTTTTCCAGGTTTTTACTTTAAAAATAGTCTGGTACAGCCTGCCGTTGCTTTCCCAAAGGCGGGCCCTGTAGAGCCAGGATTCCGGATTAAATAATTCTGGTCTAAGGTAATAAAGCCATACGGAAACCCCCACGTGTATCGCCAGCCATGCCGTGAAATCAATCACCAGGGTCCACACAGGGGACAGGTGCAAGATCATTTACTCAAAACCTTGTTTTTCAGGCTAATTTTTTGGCCCTTCCAGTTCACACTTTTCCGGATATAAATTAAAAAGAAGGAACGTATAAAGACAACCAGGAAAAACAGTAATGAAACCGGGTATAAGAGAGCGGTATAAAACTTGAAAGTTCCTGCCCTGGCTAGCATCCAGTAGATTTGAGCGGCATAGAGAAGGTAAGTAGTCCCCCATATCAGAACGGCTGCCGTATTGGCACCGCTGAGTGATTGAATGACATGACTTGTGGCAGTGATACTGCCGCCGATCCATAAAATGAGGGCGGCCAGGAGAGGGAGGGGCGTCTTTAAGGCCCCAGTGGCAAAGCCCTTGCCCCAGCCTTCGACCAGTTCGCCCAGGCCGTTCGGATACATGCGAAAAGAGAGGGTCCCCCTGCCTCCGTAACAGTGTATTGGGACCTTCTGTTTCTTGATTCTGCTTCCCAGCGCCAGGTCTTCCACAACTTCACCTTTGACCTGGCGGTGTCCACCGCTTTTAAAATAATATTTCCGGCTCATTATGACACAGGGGCCGAATAAGCCTATGGGTTTGATGAGATTCCCCAGGGCCGTAAAAGTGCCCATCCCGGCCAGCTCGATAATATTAAAATAGCCGGATAATTGTTCGTAAAGCTGTTTGGTTTGGTGGAAGGGTTGCACGGTGACAACGCCGTCCCTTGCGAGGTATGTATCAATAATTTGCTTCAGACCGTCTTTTTCCATAAATGTATCTGCATCCAGAAAAATAAGCAGATCTCCTTTAGCAACCGAGGCTCCCTGGCAGCAGGCCCAGGGTTTGCCTAACCAGCCAGCCGGGAGCGGACCGGAAGGCATTACAATTGCACCTTCTCTTCGGGCAATTTCGAAGGTCCGGTCTTCTGAAGTCCCATCAACCACAATAATTTCGTAAGGCCGGAAAGACTGCTCTCGCAGAGATCTCAGCAAAATGGGCAACGACTTTTCTTCGTTACGGGCTGGGATGATGACGGACGTGGAGGGATAGGCATCCTTCTTCCAGTTCCTATTCCGGCAATGCGGGATGCGAAATAGAAACAGAAATCCCAGTGCCCAAAATACAGTCTGGAAAACCAGATCATGAATATTCATAAAAGATTACCTGATATTATAATCGATAGAAACTCGGCTCACAAATATAGAAACGTGGTCATCCTTCACAGTCTAGTTGAAATCCTTGAAAATTTTTTGTGATGCTGCCATTTTTGGGAGAATAATTGTCGCCATATCGAAATGCTAAACTATTCGATTAGAAAGTTATTCTCTTATACCGGGCAGGGTTGTGATATATCGATTTCTGGACGTTAATTTTATAATTAGACTGGTTTTAAGGTATAGGATAATAATCCTGAATACAAACTGGTTTATCAGCTTGAAGCAAGCTACGGACATAATAGAAAACTGGCGGGAGGATTATAACAAGTTTAGACCTCATAGCTCATTGAAAAACCTAACTCCCATGGAGTATGCTTTTGCAACGGCCGGATTCTAATAGAAGATGATACTAACTAAGGGGTAAGGTCACGTTGTCCCAATCCAGCTCTCTACCACATCTGGCACATTTAGGAATACACTAGGGCAACTAGTCCCGATAGCTGGGAATTTAAAGGATCATCTAGCCAGCGCAT
>CAITCX010000061.1 GCA_903890885.1 uncultured Dehalococcoidia bacterium | reverse complement strand
TATCTTCTATCGATTTAGCCCTGGCAGGATTTAAGTCCAGGCTTAAAAACTTGCGCACGAGCGTGAAGAAATGGCAGTGGGCGTCAATAAAGCCGGGTATCAGGGTTTTATGCTGGCAATCGATCACTCGTGTTTGCGGGTTAATCAACCTGGCGACCTCTTTACAGGTGCCGATCATAATAATCCGGCCGTTGCGCACTGCTACCGCCTCAGCCTGCGGTTTCAGCGCATCGCAGGTGATGACAGCAGCATTTTCCAGAATTAAATCGGCAGGTTCGTGCATTTCGTGTAACTCACAATTCAATGTATTTTATTAATAGCTTACTGCTATTGAAGCATGCTGACAAATAGATGGCAAAAGGATGTTTGACATCAACTGCAACAATTACTAAAATAATAGGGTACAATTTTCTATTGCATGCTCGACTATGATATTTTTCCTTCAGTGGTTATCACCGTTGTTGGCGTGGTTGTACAAAGGAGAGTGATATTCATTGGCTGACGTAGTCTCTCAAGAAAACGAAAGTTTCGAAAGTCTATTGAGGCGCTTCAACAAACGCGTGCAGCAGGAAGGAGTTCTTTCCGAATTGCGCCGTCGCGAGTTTTTCGAGAAACCCAGCATCAAGCGAAAGAGAAAAGATGCTGCTAAAAAACGCAAGAGTACAAGACCGGCGAGGAAATAAATTTATGATCAAGAATAGCACATTGGTGTGGGCGGTTATGCCCAGCTAGTGTGCTATTTTTATTGACCATTTTTCAAGCTTTTAGGGGTTGCTAAATATAGAATAACAGGGTGAAAAAATGGATGCCAGTTTATTACAGAAACTAAATGAAGACCTCAAGCAATCTATGCGGGACAAAACTGAATTAAAGACGTCTACGATCCGGCTTTTGATTTCAGCTATCCGTTATGCCGAGATGAAAAAACAAGATGCCGAATTTAATAAGCATCCAGATGCCGATCTCAAGCAAATTAGCATGAGTGATGCCGATATACTGGGTGTGATCGCTAAAGAAATCAAACAGCGCGAAGACAGCATGACTGCTTACAAAGCCGGAAACCGGCAAGACCTGGTAGATAAAGAATCAGCGGAAATGGTTATCTTAAAAGCCTATATGCCCCAGCAAATGAGCCGTGAAGACATCGTGAGTGAAGTCAAAGCCGTTATCGCCGAGGTGGGCGCCAAAGGTCCTTCCGACAAAGGTAAGGTTATGGGTAAACTGGTGGCTAAACTCAAAGGAAAGGCCGATGGGAAGATCATCAATGACGTCGTTACAGAAATGCTAGGCGCTATATAGTAATTTACAGCACTGTTAGTTCATATGGAGTTGTTTTAATAATAGGTATTTCCGGGAAATATTTGAAAGGGCTGGGGTAGACTGGCCGGTTTCCTCTGATTGGCCGCCTGGACGGCGCCTCTATTAACTTAATTGAAGGTGTATAGGCATGCATAAAATTGAAGTACGCTTGAAAACGCATTTACCAGATCCGGCCGGGCGCGGTCTGGTAAAAGATATCCAGGACATGGGCATAAACTCTGTCAGCGATGTACGCGTGGTGGAGATTTTCTGGCTGGACGCATATCTGGCACCGGAGAAGGTTGAATCCATTGCTCACGGTCTGCTGGCGGACACAGTCACACAAGATTACCGTATCGACCAGAACAGTCTTGAAGAAGATGCCGCCAAAGGTTATAAGGTAGTGGAAGTGGCCTATAATGCCGGCGTCACCGATCCTGTGCGCGATTCAGTGATGAAGGCCATCCGCGATATGGGTATTCCTAACGTACGTGCAGTGGCTACTGCCAAACGTTATTTAATACGAGGCGAAGTTTCTCAGTCTGAACTGGACAATCTGGCTAACCGCTTGCTGATGAATCCTATAGTGCAGCACGTAGTCAACGAAGAGCTTAACCAGTTCCAGGAAAATCCAAAATATATCTTTGAGTATATCAAAATCCCTTTTTTGAATGCCTCGCTGGAAGATCTGGAGAAAGCCAGAAAACAGTTTGGCTTTACCAATCAAGAATTTGAAGTGATACTGGATTACTTCCGCAAGGCCGGCCGCGATCCAATAGACGTCGAATTGGAAACACTGGCGCAGACCTGGTCGGAACACTGCGTGCATAAAACCTTCAAAGGCAAGTTCAACTATGAAGGCACTATTGTAGATAATTTATTGAAAAGCACCATCATCAAGGCTACCAATGAGTTGAACAAACCCTGGTGCCTTTCGGTTTTTGAGGATAATGCCGGGGTGATAGAATTCGATAATCACTGGGCTTTGTGTTTTAAGGTGGAGACGCACAATCATCCTTCGGCAGTAGAGCCTTACGGCGGAGCTTCCACCGGTATAGGCGGTGTGGTGCGTGATCCGATGGGTACCGGCCTGGGGGCTAAACCGATCATGAACACCGATGTATTTTGCTTCGGTTTACCAGATTTTCCGAGCGCCAGCTTACCAAAAGGCGTTTTACATCCCCGCCGTATTTTTAAGGGTGTTCGGGCCGGTGTAGCCGATTACGCCAACCGCATGGGGATTCCTACACCAAACGGGGCCATACTTTTCGACAATCGTTATCTCGGTAATCCGCTGGTCTTTTGCGGTACAGTAGGTTTAATGCCCAAACATCTGGCAAAACGCGGAAAGCATAAACCAGGTGACCTGATTGTGGTGGTGGGAGGCAAAACCGGTCGCGACGGGATTCACGGCGCCACCTTCTCCTCCGTACAGCTGGATGACAAATCCCATGAGGTTTCATATAGCGCAGTGCAGATCGGAAATCCTATCGTGGAAAAGAAAATGCTGGACGCACTCCTGCAAGCGCGTGATCTGGGTTTATATTCACGCATCACTGACTGCGGGGCAGGGGGACTCTCGTCCGCAGTGGGCGAGATGGGTGAAGAGACTGGCGCCAAAGTCAATCTGGATAAAGTTCCGCTCAAATACGCCGGGCTGACCTACGCTGAAATCTGGATTTCAGAAGCGCAGGAGCGCATGGTCCTGGCCGTACCGCCGGAGAATATCGCTGTTCTGCTTAAACTCTTTTCTAATGAGGACGTAGAGGCTGCGGTTATTGGCGAATTTACCGATAATAAACGTATGCAGCTTGAATACCAGAATGCTATGGTTTGCGATCTGGATATGGTTTTTATGCACAAAGGGGTTCCCCAGATACAGATGGAAGCGATCTGGCATCAACCGCGCTTCGATGAGCCGGAGTTTATACCTTTTGATCTGGAAGCTGAGTTAAAGGGAATTCTGGGTTCCTGGAACACCTGCAGCAAGGAATGGGTGATCCGTCAGTATGATCACGAAGTGCAGGGCGGCAGTGTTTTGAAACCGCTGGTGGGCGCTAAAAATGATGGTCCCGGTGATGCCGTCATCATTCGTCCGGTCTTAAATTCCGAGATGGGCGCTATTATTGCCAATGGAATCAACACCCGTTACGGTGATATCGATCCCTACTGGATGGCAGCATCCGCTATCGATGAAGCCTTGCGGCAGGTTATTGCCGTAGGAGGCAATCTGAGAAAAGTAGCATTGCTGGATAATTTCTGCTGGGGCAGTCCCAAACGACCGGAAATGGTGGGCGCTTTGATACGGGCGGCTCAGGCCTGCCACGATATG
>CAITCX010000060.1 GCA_903890885.1 uncultured Dehalococcoidia bacterium | reverse complement strand
TAAACATTATTGGTAGAGAGCGCTAATATGGCTATGAGTGGCATGATGCCAAACAGGATGTAAATACGCCAGGAAAGTGATTTTCGGGGCCCGAGGTAATGGAAAATATAGAACAGCCAGAGTGACACGCCTATGATTCCCAGGACAAGTTGAATCCCCACCAGCGCTTCTTTATAAGAGACCGAGGGGAGTCCTATTTCTAAAGCGTGCGCCAGTATCCAGAGCGCGCAGTCAAATATAAGGGTTACCCCGATGAGCCTTGCCCGGCGGGTGAGGTCCCGCCAGGGAAAATAAATTGCCAGCACCAGCAGTGTAGCTGAAGCTGCCAGTTCCGCGAAAACACCGGGGGACCATTGCCACAGCATTATTTCTTCTCAGGTAACTCCTTGTTTATCCATTGTAGTATACATCTGCGCAATATGGAATGGAACTTTAATGCGCCCCGGTAATATTAACTATTATCTAATCAGGGCTATTGCAATATTTTGCAAAATATCCATCATAGCGGGTATGATTGATAGTAAGGAGCAGGGTCGGCTAAATTGGCATTTATAGGAGGTGGCCTATATGGGAAGTCAAAATAGACCGCTCGTCAGGGGAGAACTGAGATGTGGTTGGTGCGGTGGCACAGGAAAAGATAAAAATGTTGCCGGCAGGTGCCAGGTTTGCCGGGGTTCAGGCACCGTTTTGAAACATCCTGATTCCAGGAGATGCGGCGCATGTAGAGGTACGGGAGAAGAACTGCATCTTGCCGGTAATCAGGGTGGTGTCCATAAGCGTTGCGGCGGTTCAGGCTGGCTTGAACCACGTTAGCCTTTGTATTATTAAACCGGCCTCTTTTTTTTTATACCGAATATACACTGACCCGGTCAACCAATGGCGACAACGGTGGCCTCTCCGACATTGACATACCGGTCGGGGACGCAGGTGAAAATGACTATCTGGCATTCCCTGGCTGCTTTAGCCAGAACGGCCCCCATGAGACGCAACCGTTCCGGGTCTGTATAGCCCAGGGCATCGTCCAGGATGAGCGGAGTTCCGCCATCTTTGGCGACGATCATCGAGCAGGCGGACCGGAAAATCAGTGAAAGCTGTTCCCTGGTGCCACCGCTCAACGAGTCAAACGGTACCGTGACGCCATTGCGGGTACAACTGGCGATTTGCAGGTCATCGCTGACATCAACCTGGAAAGAATCATCGAAAACCAGATGCCCGAGTTGTTCGATCTTCTCCTTGAGCGGTGCCACATAGGCCCGGCGGACCCTATCCCGCTCTTCTTGCATGGTTTCAAAAAGGTATTTTGCCGAGGCTGTCCGGCGAAACAGGGATTTGTTGTCTGCGCCGATACGTTCAAGGCCGATCTGGGCCGCGTGCAGTTTCTCGTAAAGCCCTTCCTCACCGTGGATTTTGAGCCGCGTCTGCACTTCGGTCAGTGCTGTTTGAGCGGCAGTCCTGCTATCCTTTGCCGTTCGCAGGGACCCCTGGGCCGTCTCGTCCAGGTCCTTAACCCGCCCGGGGTTCCTGTCCTTCAGCGATATCTCGGCGGCACGAACGCCGATATCCTCTGAAGCCACGGACTGGACAGCGCTCGCCAGGGCCGTTTTTATGGCCTCGTCGGGAAGGCCTTTTCTTGCCAGGTCGAGGTTTTCGTGTGCCTGATTGAGATTACTGGACATAATATTGAGT
>CAITCX010000059.1 GCA_903890885.1 uncultured Dehalococcoidia bacterium | reverse complement strand
CGGTCAACTGACTACGCTAACAGTCAAAGAGGGCGAGGCAGTCACCAGGGGCCAGGTACTGGCTAAACTGGATTCCAGCGGCTTGGAGCTTTCCCTGGCTCAAGCCAAAGTTACTCAAGGGCAGACCCGTTTAGGGCTGACCCAAGCTCAGGCAGCCTTAGACCAGGCTAAACTGGTTCAAGTACAAGCCAATTCAGCGCTAGCCGCCGCTCAATTTAACCTTGACCGTACCGACGCTGTCAAGGATATCCAGGACGATATCTCCAAACTCCAAAGACAGATCGAAGTTTCCAGACAAATGAACGCGGAACGCATCGCTCTTAATTCGGATGAATCAGCCGCCTATTATATTGCCCAGATTAATACTACCGAAGCGCAGCTAAAGAATAAACAGAAGGACTTGACAGATTTGTTGACAGGATCAGATACCGGGGCGGTCATGGCAGGCGTGACTACCTATAAAATAGGTACTCAGGAATATGACCGCCTGGTGGTTCAGGATGCCAGGACTAAAGAACTGGCGGTGGAAGCCGCTCAAAAGGCAGTTGACCAAACTGCCATTGGAATAGTGGTGGCACAAAAGACCATCGATCAGGTTAACGACAGCATAGCCCTGGCCCAGAAAAGTATTGATTACCTGCAGCAGCAGATCAGTAATGCCACGATCACAGCCCCTTTCGACGGGGTCATCGCTAAACTTTATTACAAACAGGGGGATATCATACCCAGTCCACTGGCCGCGCCCCAGGTCATAATATACCTGGTGGATAACGGAACACTGGAGGTGGATGTCAACATCGACGAACTGGACGCGCCTGGAGTACAGACAGGGCAACTCGCCGTGATAAATATCGATGCTTTACCGGGCACCAACCTGCAGGGCAAAGTTAGTGAAATCTCGGTAATTCCTAATGCCCAAGCCGCGGCAAGTGGTACCAACGCCTATTTAGCCAAAATTACCTTCAGCGTTTTACCAGTATCGGCTGTTAAAAACGGTATGAACGCCAGCGTTCATATTACTTCACAACAACTTAACAACGTTTTGTTGCTTCCCAATGATGCCGTCAAGCGGGATAAGCAGGGAAAAACTTATGTACAGGTGATGCAAAACCAGAATATTACTAATCAGCCCGTAGTCATTGGAGCCCGTAGCGGTACCGTTACCCAGATCGTCAGCGGACTTAAAGAAGGCGATCAGGCGGTAATTGGAGTGGCATGGTATTTGCAGTAACAATAATCCGTTTTACCTAAAAATAACAAAAGGTGAGAACAATGAAACGCAAAATTATATTAATCGTGATAGCCATCATAATCGTAGCGGGCGGAGCTGTATTTGGTATTAACTACTTTATGCAAAAGACCAATTACATTACTTCCAACAATGCTACGATAGGTGCTCCGCTTATCTCGGTATCTTCCCTGTCATCCGGCCAAGTCGTTGATGTTAATGTCAGCCTTGGAGAAAGAGTTTCTCAGCAGCAGATCATAGCTGATATAGGAACTCCCAGGTTTTCCAACAGCGGGTCGCGCCAGGGATACAGCTCGATTCCGGGTACGGCAACAACCGTGGAGGCTCCCGTTTCAGGTTATATCGCTGCAGTTTGGACTTATCCGGGCGCCATTATCAGTGCGGGGTCACCCATCGTTACTCTCTTTGATGATTCCAATATCTGGGTGACAGCTAACATCGATGAAAACAAAATTAATTCTATCCGTCCGGGACAGCCAGCGGAAGTAACTGTAGACAGCCTGGGCGGATTGGTATTGAAAGGCAAAGTGCAGGCCATAACCCCGGCTACAGCCTCTAGCTTTTCCCTTTTACCTTCCAGCAATACTTCAGCCAATTTCACCAAAGTGGCCCAGGTAGTAGCGGTCAGGATCACACTGGATGATATTAGCGGACTGGCATTGATGCCTGGCAGTTCTGTAGAAGTTAAAATTAACACCCGATAAATTTGTTTCAGGACTAACAAAATGTCTTATCAATGGAAAATCGTTATCGTGGCTATATGCGGTACTTTTATGATGATGATCGATGCCACGATTGTAAATATTGCTCTGCCTCACATTCTGTCAGTATTCAACGATTCACTGGATAAAATGCAGTTTGTGACTTCAGCCTACTTGCTGTCCATGGCAGTCAGCGCTCCGCTATCCACTTATCTTATGAGTAAATTTGGGGTAAAAAGAATCTATATCGGGAGCCTGGTATTTTTCCTGGTCGGTTCAATGATGTGCGGTTTTGCCTGGAATACCAACTCGTTGATTCTTTGCAGAATCATTCAAGGCTTCAGCAGCGGTATTTTAATGCCTCTGGCTATGACCTTGATTTTTACCAACGTGCCCCCGGAAGGCCGGGGAACTGCTATGGGTATCTTCGGTATTCCGATGGTATTGGCGCCGGCGGTTGGAGTTTCACTGGGTGGTTACCTGGTAGAGTACATGGACTGGCGCTGGTGCTTCTACGTCAATATTCCCATCGTAATAGCTGCGGTTATCATTAGTATCGCCTGGATAAAAGATACGCCTAAAACAGCTAAATTACCCCTGGATATTAAAGGATTTATTTTTGCTGCTTTGGGTTTTGGCAGTCTTCTTTATGCGTTGACATATGCACCCAGCTGGGGCTGGGGCGATATTCGCACCATCGGATTGCTGGCTGCCAGCGTGGTGTGTTTAATAATATGGGCATTGGTTGAATTAAAAGTTAAAGTACCCTTGCTGGATTTGCGAGTCTTTAAATACAGGGGATATTCGCTGGGTACCTTCTTGAACCTGGTTACCACCCTGGGCCTTTATTCAGCCATGTTATTGCTGCCGCTGTTTTTGCAGACTGTGCGTGGTTTGGGCGCCTTTCAGGCAGGACTGTTGATGATCCCCCAGGCCATAGGTTCGATGTTTGGCACCATAATAGGCGGGCGGTTTTATGATAAAGTGGGTCCCCGACCGCCGGTCATATTGGGCTTGATACTCACCGGATATATCACATGGCAACTATCGGCGCTGGATGTAACTACTCCCAACAGCACTTTTATTATGCTGGTGTCTTTTAGAGGGTTGGGCATTGGTCTATGTATGATGCCGGTCATGACGTTCTCTCTGGCAGAAGTACCGGCAGCCCTGACTTCAGCGGCATCTACTCTCAGCAACGTCTTCAGGTCCGTTTTTGGCGGTTTGGCGACAGCTATTTTCGCCAGTTTACTGAGTTATTACGAGAAAATAAATGCTGCCGTTATGGTTCAGACTGTTACACCCGATTCAGGTTCTACCTTACAGGTGATGTCCACGGCACAGGTCTACCTGCAAAAAGCCGGCATGGGTCTACAAGCCGCACATCAACAAGCGATTGCCTTGCTTTACGGCATGACTATACAGAGAGCTTATATTTTGGCTTTTGACAAGGTCTTTATTGTTGGCGCCATCATAATATTCATCGGGATTATTCCGGCGCTTTTCCTGTATCATAACGGCAAAATAAGTAAAAAAAGTGATGTAATGCCGATGGAATAGGGGCACAACAAACTCCACTTAAAACAGTTGGGCCTGCCGGTACTCCGGCAGGCCCCAGGGATACTGTGGTGGTTTACTAATCAAACTTACAGATCAGTTTTGCAACTCTTTGGATAAGTAAAAGCCTGCATATTGTCTCATCTAAAATTTCGGTGCTTATCCTTTCTGGTTTTCTCACTCCAGATGACTTATTTTAACTACTCCCAAAACCAATCAGCATCTTGAAGCGGTGTTGCTGCGGGTTTTCAAGATGCTGATTATTAAGTTCTTAATGATTATTCAGATAAAGTGGTTAGTTATTTACCAGCTGTTAAGGAGTAGCGGAAGAAGCCGGCGCATTACCATGCCCATCTGGAGGTCCACCCATCCCACCGGGTCCACCACCGGGACCGCCACCACGTCCACCTGGCATACCACCACCACCGGGTCCTCCATGACCGCCGCCACCGGGTCCACCGCCACCGGGTCCGCCCAACATATCCAGTCCGGGCACATTGATATCGGGTCTAGAGTCTATCCAGCTCTTATACTTACCAGCTTCTTCTGAAGTAATTTTACCATCGGCAACCAATTGAGCGATTTGTTCATCACGCTGCTTTAATTGAGCAGCCGCGCGTTCTTTTTGCATATCTGCCTGAACTTGCGTAAAGGCATCTTCAACAGTCCTATTATCCAGGCCCAGGATCCCGGCCAATTTATCTGCAAATATCGTTTGGGGATTAACCGCCGGGGTTGATGCCGTGGGAGTTGCACCAGTCTGGGCATAGACCATACCGCCTATGGCTCCGAAGACCAGGATAGCGGCCGTACCCACTACTGAAACTACAATCCATTTTCTTTTTTCTGACATATTATTGTTCCTCCTTTAATCTAGTTCTTAACCCGGGTTTCTTTCTCAGCTGTCCTGATAAGCATACATCAACATTGTTAAAATCCAATTAAGTTTTAGAAGAATAATTAATAATAAACAGTTAAAGACCAATTG
>CAITCX010000058.1 GCA_903890885.1 uncultured Dehalococcoidia bacterium | reverse complement strand
GACCTCCTGTCAATATCTTTTTGGTTTGAGAGCCTTAAAATATATTGCAGTGTCTCTCTTCTGTTTTCAAATCCTTCCGACAATTATGTTACTGTATCTAAATAGTGTTCTATGAAATGAGCGAATTCTTTAAATTTTGTTTCAAATCAAGAAAACCAGCCTCCTATTGCAACATAAAGAGATTTGACGATTTTGCGGGTATCAAAATAACTGGATGATTAAAAGTATTTACTCCTCTTATCCATGAGTTGTCTTGTTTCTTGATCCATCAAATTTTTCATAATTAAGAACCTGCTGCGGGCTAGAAAAATATGAGGTTGAAATATTTATTGAGCAAATCTGAGCGGTGTGATAATATAAATAAGGTCTTTAAACAATCTTCAATTTGTTTTCCTTGCGGAGGGATCGCATAGTGGTCTAGTGCGGGCGCCTGCTAAGCGCTTGCCCTACGAAAGTGGGGTCTGGAGTTCGAATCTCCATCCCTCCGCCATTTTAGCCTCAAGTATCTAAACAATGTATTAACGTCGGCTTTACAACCAATTTGTGAACAACGGGCTTTGCTCTCACATATGATTTTGATTTTAATCTTTTCTCCAGCTATTCTTTAAAGATGACACATAATTACTATATCTGGACAATTGGTTGTCAGATGAACAAAGCCGAATCGGAAAGGCTATCTGCTTACCTTGAATACCTTGGTTATCAGCCTGTAGAAAAGCCGGATAGAGCCGATATAATTATTCTAAATAGCTGCGTGGTGCGTCAAAGCGCCGAAAACCGCGTAGAAAATAAACTGCATACTTTAAAAGGTCTTAAAAAAACCCGTCCTCAGATTACCCTGGCTGTAACAGGTTGTTTTGTTGAACCTGACACCGCTCGTCTTCGTAAGGCCTTTCCTTTTATAGATCACTTTTTCGCGGCAGGTAGTTTTCCTGAGTTTTTAGGAGAATATCACGTAGAAAAAATGCTGCCGCGTTCTCCGCAAGTGGCTACTTATGTTCCCATTATGCAAGGTTGTGATAACTTTTGCGCATATTGTATCGTGCCTTACCGCCGGGGACGTGAAAGAAGTCGCCCGCTCGTGGAAGTAGTCAACGAAGTCACCGGTTTAGTTAACCGGGGAGTCAAAGAAATTACTTTACTGGGACAAAATGTTGATTCATACGGACATGATCTCCCAGATAAGCCTGATCTGGCTGATCTCCTGCAAGTCTTAGATCCCATCGACGGATTACTGCGAATCCGCTTCTTGACCAATCATCCCAAGGATATGAAGGATAAACTAATCGACACCGTCGCCTCATTAGAAAAGGTTTGCGAACAAATCAACTTACCCGTACAGGCTGGTGACGATGTTACGCTAAAGGCTATGCGTCGGGGGTATGTAATTGAACATTATCGTCAACTTATAAGCCGCATCAGAGCCAAAATTCCCCATATTGCATTAAGCACAGATGTAATAGTGGGTTTTCCAGGTGAGACTGATGCTCAATATGAGAGCACTTATGCCCTTCTATCTGAGTTAAAGTTTGATATGGTCCATGCAGCTGCCTATTCACCTCGAACTGGCACTCTGGCTGCTCGCGAAATGCCTGATGATGTAACTGCTGAGGATAAAAAACTCAGGTTGCAAAAACTAGAAAAGCAGCAGGCGCAGATCTTGGGCGCTATCAACGCCGGGCTTCAAGACAAACTTGTGGAAGTCTTGGTAGAAGGGCAAGAAAAAGAACGCTGGTTTGGACGCACCCGTACAGACAAATTGGTTTTTTTCCGGGCGGAAGGTGACTATCAATCTAAATTGGTGAGAATCAAAATCAATCACACTAGCCCATGGTCGCTCTCTGGTAGGCTTTGGATTGAACAATTATCCTTTGAGACGATTTAAATCCGTCGTGTTTTAAATTATAATACGCTATGTTATTATGTTGATAATCCAATTGTGACTTTAGTCATAGGCCAATATGGATTCATGCAGTAAAATAGACTAGAGTTACCTAATCGTGTTAGTTAATTTACTTTTCATTTGGTTTGCACAAAGATCATTATGGATATTGGAAAATAATAGCGAAAAGGATGGTGTTATGAAGCTATTTGAGTATGAAGCAAAAGCTATTTTACAAAAATATGGAATTGTCGTTCCTAAGGGTAAAGTTGCCCTGACAGCCGATGAGGCTATTGCGGCCGCTAGCGAATTAGGCAAAGCGGTCTTTCTAAAATCGCAGATTACCGTTTCCGGTCGCGGCAAAGCTGGGGGCATTATTTCCGCCGCCAATCCCGCAGAAGCCGGTAAAGTGGCAGCCAATTTGATCGGTAAAAAGGTCAAAGACATCCTGGTTACAACACTCCTTGTTGAAGAAAGACTGGATATCAAAGAACAATATTACGCTTCTATTACTGTAGATCGCCAGGCTAAATGCTTTGTTGCGTTGGCCTCTACCAGTGGTGGTGTTGATATAGAAGAGGTAGCTAAAACCTCACCTGAGAAGATTTCTCGTTTACATATCGATCCTATACTCGGTTTAACCGAAGAAGCTGCCCTCAAAATGGTGGCGCAGTTTAAATTGTCAAAAGAAGATGCCGCCAGATTTGCTGCTGTACTTGTTATCCTTTACAAAGCAACTATCGAAAATGATGCTGAATTGGTAGAGTTAAATCCGCTGGTGAAGACTGCTGATGGTAGTTTTATGGCAGCTGATGCCCGCATCACTCTGGATGATAATGCCATGTTCAGACATCCTGAATTTACTGAACGAAACTTACAACGCGAAGAGGACACTCCGCGCGAAGCTGAAGCCCGCAAGCAAAAATATTCTTACGTGGATTTGGATGGTTATATCGGCATAATCGGCAACGGCGCCGGGTTGGTAATGGCTACGGTTGATCTGGTGCAGATTTTTGGTGGAAAACCGGCTAACTTTTTGGATATCGGCGGAGGCGCACAGGTTGATATAATTAAAAACGGCGTTTTGCTGGTCATGAATAAACCGGAAGTTAAAGCCGTATTGATCAATATCCTGGGTGGCATCACACGCTGCGATATGGTGGCTACCGGTGTGGTGGAAGGCCTCAAAGCTGCTACCGTTAAAAAGCCCATTGCGGTTAGAATGATGGGAACCAATGAGAAAGAAGGGCAGGATATCCTTCGCCAGAATGGAATAGGTTACTATGCGGATATGGAACAGGCCGCAGCCGCTATAATCAAAGCTAAATAAATAATATTTGAGGTAATGTAATGAGCGTTATCGTTAATAAAGACACCCGGGTTGTTGTTCGTGGTATTACGGGCAACGAAGGTCGTTTTCATACGAATTCCATGAAAGCTTACGGCACTAACATTGTGGCCGGTGTTACTCCAGGTAAGGGAGGACAGGAAGTGGAGGGCATCCCGGTTTTTGATAAAATAGAAGATGCTATAAAAAAATGCGGTGCCAATACTTCTATTATGTTCGTTCCTGCCCGCTTTGCCAAAGGGGCAGTGTTGGAAGATATAGAGGCAGGAATCAAGACTATAGTGATTATTACCGAAGGCATACCTCAGGCTGATGAGATAGAGTTTGTGGCAAAGGCCAAGAAAAAGGGCGTCACCATTATAGGTCCTAACTGTCCGGGAATAATTAACCCTTCTCTAAAAGTAAAGGTTGGTATTTTGCCTGGCCATATTTTTACTCCCGGTCCTGTGGGCATTGTCTCCCGCAGCGGTACCTTGACTTACGAAATAGCCGGACTTCTTACTCAGGCTGGAGCCGGTCAAAGTACCTGTATAGGCATGGGTGGCGATCCAATAATCGGTTTGGACTTCGTAACTCTGCTGGAGATGTTCAGAAAAGACGAGGATACCAAAACTGTCGTTTTGATCGGCGAGATCGGCGGCAATGCCGAAGAAATGGCCGCAAAACATATTAAAGATACCAAATATCCCAAAACGGTAGTGGCTTATATTGCCGGTAGAATGGCTCCGGTAGGCAAACGCATGGGTCATGCCGGTGCTATCATTATGGGTAATGCAGGTACTGCTGCTTCCAAAATTGAGGCTTATGCTTCAGCCGGTGTTTCAGTGGCTGAAAAGCCCAGCGACATAATTAAACTGCTGCGCTTGAAATAGGGATATATAAAGGAGATTAACATGGCACAGAAAAAAGTAACCAAGGAAGAATTAATCGCTAAAGCTCAAAAACCGGCCCAGGACGCTATGCTTCTGCATCCTTACTACCGCGGCAAAATGCAGACTTTGCCTAAATGCTGCATCCGCGACATTAACGATATGTCTATCTGGTATTCTCCCGGCGTCGCCGCTCCCTGCAAGGCCATCCAGGCGGATCCCAGTAAAGTCTATGATATGACTAATAAATGGAATACGGTGGCGGTGATTTCAGACGGCACCCGCGTTCTGGGTCTGGGTGATATCGGCCCGGAGGCCGCTTTACCGGTTATGGAAGGCAAAGCGCTGCTCTTTAAATATTTGGGCGGTGTTGACGCGGTCGCGATCTGCCTGGATACCAAGGACCCCGATGAAATTATTCGCACAGTTAAGATTTTACAGCCGTCTTTTGGCGGCATTAATCTAGAAGATATCAATAATCCCAAATGCTTTTACATTCTGGATACTCTCCGTAAAGAAGCCCGCATCCCTGTCTGGCATGACGATCAACAGGGCACGGCAGCTGTCACTTTGGCCGGTATCGTTAATGCCTTGAAAGTGGTAGGCAAGGATAAGAGGAATGTCAAAGTTGCAATGATTGGTGTCGGCGCTGCCAATGTGGCGATCATTCGCATACTGATGGCAGATGGCTTTAAGCCAGAAAATATGATTATAGTAGACAGTAAGTCCATTTTAAGCAGTAAAAGAAAAGATATTGAGGAGGCTCAGGTAGAAAACCCATATAAATGGGACCTGGCCAAACGTACTAATCTTGATAACCGCGCAGGCGGCATCGAGGAAGCTCTGAAAGGCGCCGATATCTGTATTTCTCTTTCCAAAGCAGGTCCTGATACGATCAAACCCGAATGGGTCAAGGGCATGAACAAGAATGGGATCGGTTTTTTCTGCGCCAATCCAATTCCGGAAATCTGGCCCTGGGATGCTCAGGAAGCGGGTCTTCGCATTGTGGCTACCGGACGTTCAGATTTTCCCAACCAGGTCAATAATTCAGTGGGGTTCCCGGGTATTTTCAGAGGCGCGCTGGATGTTCGCGCGACCACCATTACCGATGAAATGTGCATTGCCGCCTCTTATGAAATGGCCAAATATGCCGAGAAAGGCGGATTAAGCGATACTCACATCGTGCCTACTATGGCCGACTTTGATGTCTTCATCGACGAGGCTGTAGCTGTCGGTATGAAAGCCATCGAACAGGGCGTAGCCCTTAAGCCCATGTCCCGTGAGGAACTTTATAAGACCTCCTCAACTATAATTAAGAATTCTCACGCGGCTATAGACGCATTGCTGAAGGGTCCCATTCCTCTTCCTCCACCCGGTGTATAATAGTTGCAGGCCGCGTCTTTAAACTGCCTGAAAGGAGTTAAAATGAGGGAAATAAGTGCTGCTGAAGTTACCAAAACGGTTGATTCGCTTTTTCGCGAAGCTAATTTTTATCTAACCGATGATGTTCTAGCTGCTCTTAAAAAGGCCGCGCAGAACGAAGAATCGCCGGTTGGCAAAGAAGTCCTGGAACAAATCATCAAGAACGCGGATATAGCCGCTAAAGAAACAATTCCCCTATGTCAGGATTGTGGCGCGGCTGTGATCTTTATTGAGGTTGGACAGGAAGTTCACATCAGCGGAGGCGATCTGACTGTGGCCATTAACGAGGGTGTGAAGAAGGCCTATGACGCAGGTTACCTGCGCAAATCTATGGTAAAACAGCCCTTTTCAGCCAGAGTTAACACTAAAGATAATACTCCTGCCATAATTCATACGGAAATAGTGCCGGGAGATAAGCTAAAAATAATCGTGGTACCCAAAGGCGGCGGCGCTGAGAATATGAGCCGTCTGGTTATGCTGACGCCGTCAGCGGGACGTCAGGGAATTGTCGATCAGGTCATCAAGGCGGTAGATGAATCCGGTTCAAATCCCTGCCCACCGGTTATTGTGGGTGTGGGAATTGGCGGCACCGCGGAAAAGACATTATTGCTTGCCAAGAAAGCCCTTCTGCGCAAGGTTGGGGAGCATAATCCTGATCTCGAAGTCGCCGAGTTGGAAAAAGAGTTGTTAACGAAAGTCAACAATCTGGGCATCGGACCCATGGGATACGGCGGACGCACCACTGCGCTGGCTGTCAATGTTGAAGTTTTCCCCGCTCATCTGGCCAGCATGCCGATGGCGGTGAATTTAAATTGTCATAGCTCACGGCATAAAGAGGCGGTAATATGAGAAAATTGAAACACGACGTAATTATTATCGGGTCAGGTTTGGCTGGCTTCAGAGCAGCGATAGAAGCCGCTAAAAATCCTGAGTTGAGCGTGGCTATTGTTTCCAAAGTGCAGCTTATGCGGTCTCATTCAGTCTGCGCGGAAGGCGGCACTGCCGCGGTGATGCGCCCTGATATGGGTGATAGTTATGAACTGCATGCCTGGGACACGGTTAGAGGTGCGGATTTCCTGTGTGATCAGGATGTGGTCTGGCGCTTTGTGCAGGATATTCCCAAAGAACTGCTTATGCTGGAGCACTGGGGAATACCCTGGTCCCGTCAGGCAGACGGCCGCATGGACCAGCGCCCCTTTGGCGGGCACAGCTTTGATAGAGCTACCTTCGCTGCGGACAAAACCGGCTTTTTTGAAATGCAGACCCTCTATGATACCTTACAAAAATACGATAACATAACGCGTTATGATGAATGCTATGTTTCCTCAATTCTGACTAAAAACGGACAGTTCTGCGGTGTAGCGGTCTGGAGCCTGACCAGCGGAGAATTCTTTGTAATTCAAGGGAAATCCGTTGTTATTGCCACCGGCGGCGCTTGTCGTATGTATGGATTTACTACATATTCTTTGACTGCTACCGGTGACGGCATGGCAATGGCCTACAGGGCTGGCTTGCCCTTGAAAGATCTGGAGTTTGTGCAATTTCATCCGACCGGTTTGATTCCCTCGGGTATCTTAATGACCGAGGCGTGCAGAGGCGAGGGCGGTTATCTTCGCAACTCAAAAGGCGAAAGATTTATGGAAAAGTACGCTCCCGGAAAAATGGAACTATCTCCCAGGGATGTGGTCTCACGTGCGGAACAAACCGAAATTGAAGCCGGCCGGGGCATAGTTGGCCCCGAAGGCATCCTGGGAATTAATCTTGATCTGACTCATTTGGGCGCTGACCGGATCAACGAGCGTTTGCCTTTGATCAGGGAAGTTACTATTAAACTTAATTTCATTGATCCGATCAAAGAACCTATTCCGATTAAACCTGTCGCTCATTATTTTATGGGCGGGGTTCATACCGATATCGATGGAGCTACTCCTGTAGAGGGTATCTGGTGCGCCGGTGAGGCAGCTTGCGTATCTCTTCACGGAGCTAACCGTCTGGGTTCAAACTCTACCGGAGAATGTCTGGTATGGGGTAAAATAACTGGTGAAAAAGCAGCTAAATTTGCCGCCAAGAGTAAAGCATATCTCGAGACACCGTCTGACGCGGCCCTGAAGGATGAAGAAAACAAGGTGTTCGGGCGTTTCAGCACTAATGGCAAAGAAAGCTCTTATGCGGTCCGTCATGAACTCCAAAAAGCAATGGATAGCTTTGTAGGGGTTTTCCGCACCGAGGCTGAGTTAGTGAATGCCCTAAAAACCATAAAGGAACTAAAACAGAAGGTTTCTCAGTTCAAGGTAACGGACCAGGGGCGGGTCTATAATACGGACCTGATGAGCGCCATTGAATCGGATAACCTGCTCGATTTGTCTGAGGTAATCGTAACCGGGGCTATCGCCCGCAAAGAATCCAGAGGGGCTCATTCCCGCCGCGATTATCCGACCCGTGATGATGTGAACTGGCTCAAGCATTCTATGGCTTACTATACTCCTCAAGGACCCAGAATGGACTATATCCCTGTGGCCATTAATATGTGGAACCCGGTTGAAAGGAAATACTAATAACAGTGATAAAAGGAGGCGTTTATGCAAAACGAGGTTAAACCTCGCCCTAACCAACTTGGCATCGGCGGCTGGTTCTGGGGAGGCAACTATAAATTAGAACGCTACCTCTATATTCTTCATAGAGTTACGGGGTTAGGCCTGCTCTTATTTGCTATGTTTCACCTTTTTGAGACTACGGTAATGCGGAGCCAGGGCCAGTCGGTCTGGGAAATGACCATGAAGTTTCTGGCGAATCCGATTTTTGAGATAGGTCTGATCCTGGTAGCTCTGGCTTTTGTGATACATATGCTGAATGGAGCACGCCTGATAATACAGGAACTGGGTTTTTTAATGGGTAAACCGGAACGGCCAGTCTATCCTTATTCTGATGCTATCCGGCGGAAACGAGGCATTACTATGGGTTTCATGGCAGTAATTATAGTGTTGATCATTGTCTTTATCCTCAATAGGTTAATGGGAGGTGCAGTATAATGTTAAAAACACGCATGCATCTGCTCTTTTTACTGGCCGCTGTCGGCACTGCGGTGTTTCTGGGAATTCATATGGCCGTCCAGCATCTTAATCGCGTGCTGGCAACCGGTGATGCCAATCCGACATCCTGGTTATCTATGATCGGGCGGGCAACTCAGAGCGGGTGGGTGGTAATCTATATATTACTTCTGGTTTTTGGCATTTATCACGGTCTCTACGGTTTAAGAGGAATAATCATTGAAATGACCAAAACTGATAAAGCTATCGCCATTGTGAACTGGATATTTATTGTGGGTGGAATAGTTTTGTTCGCCTGGGCGGCATATGTACCTATCGCCCTGGCAATCAAATAGGAGGTAACATGCCGGAAAACGCGACATCAGTAACCTATATAGTTCAAAGATATGATCCTGAAAAAGACAAACAGCCCCATATGCAGGAGTTTACCGTGCAGACCAGGCGGGGTATGACGATACTTGACGGATTAATTTTTATTAAAGAGAACCTGGACAGCACTCTAGCTTTCAGGACTTCCTGCCGTATGGGTATCTGCGGTTCCTGCGGAATGTTTATCAATAACTATCCCAGGCTCGCGTGTCATACGCAGATAGCTGAATTGGAGAGCGCAGTAATCACGGTAAAACCTTTGCCAAACTCTCCTATTATCAAGGATCTGGCTGTGGATCTGCAGCCCATGTTTGAGAAACATAAATCTATCAAACCTTATATTGTT
>CAITCX010000057.1 GCA_903890885.1 uncultured Dehalococcoidia bacterium | reverse complement strand
TAAGAAGTGTTCAGGAATTGCTGGGCCACATGAATCTTTCCACCACTCAGATTTATACGCATGTTACCAAACAACAGGCCAGAAAAGTCTACCTTACCTCACATCCCCTGGCCAGGGAATAAGGATGGATTGATGCAGATTCAGGCTAGATTAAGCTGGCTCCGGCGCCAATTCTCAGATCATAAAATTGACGCTTTTATAATTTCTCAACCGGAAAATCTGTATTACCTCTCCGGCTGCGAGGGACTGGAAGGTTACCTGCTGATCACTGAAGATCAGGCTATCATGGTTACTGATTCCCGCTATATAGAACAGGCTCAGAGGCAATCCCCTGACTATGCGCGTTTCCGTATCTCCGGCAAGATGCGTGAGTGGCTCCCCAAATTATTGGAAGATCGGCATATTAAATCGCTGGGCTTTGAAAGCGGTTTTATCACAATGGCTTTTTTCGAACAGTTAAGTACTATTCTAAAGGATCTGCCAGCTTGGCCTACTCTGGTTCCAGTCAACGACTTGGTGGAAAACCTTAGAATGGTCAAAGACGCGGAAGAGATTTCCGTAATTGAAAAGGCCTGCCACATCACAGATGCCGTGCTGGCTCATATTGAGAATATCCTGGAACCCGGCTTGACCGAAAAACAACTGGCCTGGGAGATTGAGAAATATATGCGGGAGCACGGCAGCCAGACTGTACCATTTGAGCTAATAGTGGCCGCAGGGCCAAACAGCGCTCTGCCGCATGCCCGGCCTTCCGACCGTGTCATACAGGCCGGAGAACCTGTGGTAGTAGATATCGGCTCTCGCTATAATTTTTACGGCAGTGACCTTACCCGCACGTTCTGTATCGGCCAGCCGGATGACACTTTTAAGAAGGTTTATGATGTAGTATTGAAAGCCCAGCTAACAGCCATAGATAAAATCAGACCAGGTATGAATGGAGAGGAGGCGGATAGTTTGGCCCGCCGTATTGTTTCTGAGGCCGGTTTTGGCGAGTCTTTCGGCCACGGGTTGGGACACGGCATAGGGTTGGTCACACACGAAAAACCCCGCATCAGCGTTAATTCGACTGATATTCTGGCAGAAGGCATGGTATTTACTGTCGAGCCTGGCATTTACATCAGCGGCTGGGGTGGTGTACGTATAGAAGATGACATTGTCATTGAAAATGGTAAAATAAGAGTATTGTCGTCAGCCCGGAAATAATATATCTGAGGGAGCCATCCTTGTTTAAAGCCGACTTTCACATCCATTCCTGTTATTCTATGGACTGCACCACTTCTCTTGAGGAAATAATTCGTACCTGTCAGAAAAAAGGTCTGAACTGCATTGCCCTGGCTGATCACGGTTCTATTGAAGGTGCTCTCAAAATGCAGCATCTGGCGCCGTTCAAGGTCATCATAGCTGAAGAAATCCTCACCACTGACGGGGAAATTATGGGCATGTTTCTGACGCGCAAAGTGCCCAGTGGTCTTACCATGAAAGAAAGTATTTACCGTATCAAGGAGCAGGGCGGCCTGTTGTGTACTCAGCATCCCTATGACAAGTTAAGGCCGGATTCCCTGAAAAGTGATGTAATGGATCTTATTGCTCCCGAAGTTGATCTGGTAGAGGTTTTCAACGCCCGTAACCCGTTTAAAAATTCTTCTATTCTAGCCGCCAAATTCGCCAGGGAACACGACTTGCCTGGTTGTGCCGGAAGTGATGCTCACTCTGCCTTAGAAATAGGCAACGCTTATATGGAAATGCCGGAGTTCAAGGACAAAGCGGATTTTCTAAAGGCCTTGAGACAGGGCAAAATCAGTGGTAATTATACAGGTCCGATCAGCCGTTTTAGCGGTCTTGTGGCCCGTCTTAAAAAGAACTCAGGGCTGAAAAAAATACCAGAATAAAATAACAAAAGAGAGGGGACCCCGAAGGTCCCCTCTCTTTAACTAGCTGTTATTGAT
>CAITCX010000056.1 GCA_903890885.1 uncultured Dehalococcoidia bacterium | reverse complement strand
TCCCTATCTAAAATCCCGCTATGCCGACCTCTCCGGCGTCTGGGAGGTTTGCCGTGCCCTTTTACAGGAGAATAGGCTGGCTGTGGTGCAGGTCAGCGGCATAGACGCCGGCGGCACTTTCCTTGAGACCCTGCTGGCCCATGAGTCCGGGGAGTGGATCAGCGGCAGGTATCCTCTCAAACCCGTCAAACCCGACGACCCGCAGGCCCTGGGCTCGGCCCTCACTTACGCCCGCCGCTATTCACTGGCGGCTGTCCTGGGCATCGTCACGGAAGATGACGACGCCGAAGGAGCTATGGCCAGAACGCCCCCGCTTAACTTAAAACCAGCTTCTAAAGCGGCGTCGTCCAAAGCCCCGGCAGCCCCCGTCAAAATTCCGGCTACTAAAGGGCAACTTAATCAACTGGATGCTTTAAAGAAAGCCGGCAAGAATCTGAAAACCAGAGTGGACGGCTACCAGTGGAAAGTGGCTAAACTCTCCGACCTTTCCTTTGAGCAGGCGGATAGGCTCATCCAGGATTTTAAAAGCGAGGTGGCAGGACAATGAGCGGACTTAACAGGGTGCAGTTAATAGGCAACCTGGGCGCCGAGCCGGAAATGCGCTTTACCCCCTCCGGTTCTGCGGTGGCCAGCTTCAATGTGGCTGTCAATCGCAGCTTCACAAATCAGGCTGGCGTACGCCAGGAGGAGACCGAGTGGTTCAGCGTGGTGGCCTGGAACAGGCAGGCTGAATCCTGCAACCAGTTTCTGGTTAAAGGCTCGCAGGTCTATGTGGAAGGCCGCCTGCATACCCGCACCTGGGACGGCCAGGACGGGCAGAAGCATTACCGCACAGAGGTCATTGCCAGCCAGGTCATCTTCCTGACTAAAAAAGTGAATGGCGAACCTGCGGCGCCGCCCGAATTGGAAGATATCCCGTTTTAGCCTCGTCACACTTATAGCTTAAAACTAAAAACTCATCTGAGGAAAAGAGATGGCTAACCCCCAACTTGATATATTTGTAAAAATTTCTACTGAGTTAGCGCTGGCCATTGCTAAAACCAATTTCTCAGCTTACGAGAACCGTGTTTTCTGGTGCATCCTTATCAAAACCTATGGCTGGAATAAAAAGACGGACCGGATCAGCCAGTCCCAGTTCGCGGAGGTCACAGGTATTCCACCACGGCATATATGGGAGATTTTGGATCTGCTGTTAAAGCGGCAAATTATCACTATGGTTGCTGACGGACAAAAGAAAGAATATGGCATTCAAAAAGACTATGAATTATGGCAAAATATCGGGCGAAAACATTCCAAACCGGCACCCAACGGGGTGCAAGTTGAGGATGGAACCTTACTCCCCGCTGCGGAAAAACCTGCACCTATCGGCGGAAAAATCTGCACCAATCGGGGAGTAAAACCTGCACCCAATGGGGTGCACACACTAGAAGAAAGCATTTTACCCAAGAATATTACAAAAGCAGAAGACGGCGGCAGCGGCCATAAAAAACATTTTGAAGTTTATCAGGAAGAATTACGGGAACGCTTTAAGGATTTAGATTTTAACCTGGAGTTGGAAAAATTCAACCTTTACTGGTACGGCGGCGCCCGCAAGCTTAAAAATCCCCACCTGGCGCTGTTGAACTGGATGTCTAAAGCCAGGCAAATAACCCAAAATAACGGAGGCAACGGAAATGGAATCAATAGGCAGTATAATCAGGCGAACCATACCGATGACACAGCCAAACTTGAAGCCTGGAACAATTGAAATTAAATATAACTGCCCTACCTGCCGCGATGGCGGCTGGATTACCCCCAGGGGCATGGACGGCACACCGCTTTATGATAAAATTATCCGCTGCGACTGCAAGTCACGCTCCGATTGGCAGAAACGGCAGGCCGCCTACTTGAAAAGGTGTGAACTGCCGCCAACCACTGAGGATAGGACCTTTGCCACTTTTAAAACCGGCGGGAATGCCAAACTCGTAGAAGCTTTCGAGGCCGCCACGGCTGTGGTTAATGGCAAATTAGTCTTTCTCACTCTGAGCAGTGGGGTTGACCGCGGTAAGACGCACCTGGCTATCGCCATATGCCGGGCCTGGCTGGCCAAAGGCAGGTCCGCCAAATATGCTTTCGTCCCTCTGCTGCTGGATGAGTTGAAAGCCGGTTTCAAGCAGGAAGGCGACCATTCCTACGATTCTACCTTTAACTTTTATCAGCGCGTGGAGCTGCTGGTACTCGATGATCTGGGGGCAGAAAAGAAAACTGACTGGTCCATCGAAAAACTGGAGACGATTATTGACTATCGCTACATCAACGAACTGCCCACGGTTATTACTACCAACAGCGCCCCGGATGAGTTTACCGCGCGCATCCGCAGCCGCATCCAGCGGGCCAAAAACAGCAAGATTGTGGTTATCAGCGGGCCGGAATATCGCCTGGTTAAGAATAAGTGATTTTATGCACAGCCGTAGGTGAATTTGTAATTTGTAATTTGGTAGAGGTATCTTATGCCCCGCGGCGGTTACCGTCCCGGCTCCGGTGGGTTTAAAGGCAATCTTAACAGGCTAAAACACGGCCGGTATTCCCGGCAGCTTCGCCGTGCGCTTTATTCGGATAACCCCCAAGCCTGGCAGGACTTTCTATTCCGCCTGCCAGATGACCGCTTTCGCGCCAGGGCGGGTATGACGGCGGCGTTGTTGTGGATTAGGTCAGGGTCTCATAATCGCGTAGTTTACAAGCCGAAATTCAGTTAGAAATAATTGGATTTATAGTTTTTGCCATAATTGTGGTAAAAAGTGAGGACTTCGAGAGATTTGAAGTGTATAATAGCGCCTAAGGATGGAAAAGTCGGAACAGTTTGAAATATTCACAATAAACTTGTATTTATTATTCCTTTCTATTGACACAGCCTGTATAATAATTAAACCATTTAATCTATTTAGGAGAGTTAGCTATGTGGAATAATCTTTTAAAAGGTGGTTCAAGGGAATCTAAATATCTTTCCAAAATAACAAAAGTCGGCTTACTATCTTCACTTGCCTTGGCTTTTATAGCAGTTCCACAGACAGTTTCTGCTCAATCCTCTAATACAACTACAAGAGACCCTCAAATTCCTCTGGTCACGGGCAATCCTGAGTTCCGTAAGGTTAAATCCGATTGCGCCTTGCGAATCGAATGGCTGGTTAACCAAGAGCCTGAGAAAACAGGGTGACAATGAGTCTGCCCTCAATGACAGGAATCAGTTCTGCATGGCCATATTTATAGCTGCAAGTGTGTTTCTTCGACGTTTATCACAAGAACTGCCCTCGCCCACGAAAATGCATCCCTGGCGGCAGCAAAGTGCTTTCCGGAAGTCTCAATGTGGCCTTTGCCCCTTATTCTGCATCCCCGCCCCAGACTGATAGTGCTCGGCACCAGTTTAGTGGTGCACAGTACCTCTATCCTGTTATCTGACAACAGGTTGCGCTCTGTCGTTCGGAAGCCGAATAACGGCACCAGTATCATTTCGTCATTTACAAAGCCTAACTTCCTGATGTAATCTCCCCATGTGGCAGCCAGGTGAGGTCCATCTACCCCCGTCGTCGCGATCGAAATCCACTCCGCTTTATCCATGATCTCTCTGCATACACCCTCTATTTTAGCCATTCTTAGGTCCCTCCCTGTTTTATTATATATTGTGACTGCCTGTAATCGTCTTAATAGGTAAAAATATTTCAGTTTTCTATTGACCGCAGCCTTCACTGAACCAGTGTGAAATCGTTTTCATCCTGTCCCGCCTTTAAGACGCCCGCTTGCGGGCTAGAGCGGGTATGACGGCATTGTTGTTGTGGATCAGGTCTGGTTCTCACCATAGAATGACAGGTTATATATTTATGTGCAGGTCATTATACCTGTAAACTTAATGATGAGATCACGGCAGGGGGTTGAACATATAGATCTTAAAAAATCTATTTCTCATTCTTGATTTTGGCTAAATATATTAAACATATAATAATAAATACTATAGCAACTGCCAGCATAACCCAGTTATATGAAAGTGTCTGGCGGGTATAAACAGTTTTGATAATATTTATTAGGCTGCTGAGCCCAAATCCTCCCCAGAAACTCATACCAGCTATCAGATAGATATATCTTTTTCGCGCTTTATGCATTGCGTTGCCTCCCTTAAAGCTTCTTTAACATATTCAGTGTACTCTATTTTAGATCTATTAGAACTCCTTTGCCGCGCCAGCAGCCTCCAGGTTACAGTCAGTGCCCTTTGCTCAGAATTTCCCCGGGATTGGCATGGTTTCTTATCCAGCCTAAAAGATGACCGTTTCCGGGCTAAAGCGGGTATGACGGCGGTTTTGTTGTGGAGTTGCTTTGGCGCTGCTTGAAGGGGTATTGAATCACAAAGTTCCAGGTCAGAGCCTCCTGGAAAATCGTTTTGTTCCCGATGATTTTGTCGCTGCCTATTTAACACTAATAGGGGCTTCCCGGTCTGAAAGAATGTTATATAAAGGCATAGTTAGTTTGTGTGTTTATAAGACTGCCCCCGGGGTAAAATAGCTAGAATGTACACTATTTTTCCTGGTATGTCTAACTCATAAATAATTCTGAGATTTCCAACCCTGTAACGGTATTTGTCAGACATTCCTTTGAGGGGTTTGATGTTTGGGCCTTTAACAGGATCAGACTCTAAAGAGGCAAAACACTTGTCAAGCTTGGCAGCGGTGTTGACGCTGACTTTGGTATAGTATTTAAGGGCTTCCCTGGATAGAGCGATTTTAAACGTTTGTTCGTTTGACATCCTGCCACCATACGAAATCGCCCTTGCGTATTTGTTTTTCTCCCCTGCGGAGTATTGCCATCTCTTTATCCGTGAGTTCTTCTTTTTGCTCTCGTAGCCATTCAGCAAATTTAAGCAGTATCCGGCTCTCATCCTCAGAAAGCTCTCCGACAACTTTTCTTAACTCTTGTTTTGCAGCACTCATAACTTTTCTCCGGCGCGCGTCTAGCTGGCAACTTTTTACGTGCAAACAGGATATTTTGTGATTACATACTAGCTGATTTGAACATTAAATACAAAAATTCTTTTTAATAATGAAAACACCTGCGCTTTACTCTGCTAATCCCCGGGACTGGCAGGATTTCCTGTCTCGCCTGAAAGACGACCGCTTCCGGGCCAGGGCGGGTATGACGGCGGTTTTGTTGTGGATTCGCTCTGATTCCAATTATAGAATGAAATGTTAAGCAATATGGCATATTTTAGTGCAAGGTGTTATCTCGATTATTGGCGCATAATATACCTGAACCTTTGAGCCTAAAAATAGCAATCGTTACTCACTCTTAGCATATTGAAAAGCTGTACATCTGCATTTGCAATGTCAGGTACGCTTTTAACTTTTAAAACAGACTAAGGGACATTATCAGGTCTAGCTGTATCTGGTTTTAGAGGTATACTTCCAGCCGGTTTAGGCGTCATTGCTACCAATAATGTGATTATTCCTATTCTGCCAACTATCATAACCAGTATTAAAATTAATTTCAGTAACATCGGAAGAGAATTATTGATAATTCCGGCGTACAGGCCTGTATTTGATAATGCTGATGTTAATGCGAAAACCGAATCTGTAAGTGAAATTCCGAAGGAAGTAAAAATAAAAGCAAATCCGACTATGATCACTATTGCAATAGTGATTAACAATAAAGCCGCATAAATATCAATATATGTAAATTCTTTCCCTCTAACAACGAATTTGCTTAAATTTCCGGTGATAACTCCTTTTACCACCCAGGGTATTGATTTAACAAATATGATAATACTCATTATTTTTACTCCGCCGGCTGTCGAAGAAGTAGATCCACCTATAAACATCAGAATAAATAATAGCATTTTTGCACTTACAGCCAGATTACTGAGGTCGATAAAGCTAAACCCGGCAGTGCTTGAGGCACTGGCTATATGGAACAATGAGGTTGCTATGTCAACCTTAGTCAATAAAGTAAATATGATAGCAAATAAAATTATTATGGAAATAAAGACAACAAATTCTAAATTAGCGGCCTTTTTAAAATTGCCGGTAAATATTCTGTAATGTACCGTTAAGCTGGTTCCTCCGATAATCATCAAAAGGCTAATAATAAGATTATTGGGAAAAGCAATAAGAGCAGAGAAGTTGTCAACCGGGGAAAATCCTCCAGTAGATATTGCGCTAAAAACCACGGAAATATTATTGACCCAATCTCGCAAACCGGTGGCAAACAGAATACCGAAGAATAATACCGTATATGCAGTATAAATTCCAAAGATTCGGAGATAAGTTTTTGTCATGGTAGCCGTCATCTTTTGGAAACCTATTGCCTTGCCTAATTTTTCCAGTGTGTCATTAGAATTAAAAAACACCATAATAATAAAAACAATGCCAATTCCACCGATCCATTGTGTCATGCTTCTGTAAAGTACAATCGATCTGGGCAAAGAATCCAGATTGATGATCATTGAATACCCGGTTGTAGTATAGCCGGAAACACTTTCAAAGATACTGTTGGTTATTTTTAACCATACACCGGAACTGGCAAAGATGTTAGTATAAAAATAGGGGATTGATCCAATAATCCCCAGTAAGAAGAAAACCATTGAGATCAGGATACATGAAGATTTGAAGTCCAATTCTTTTCTCTGGCTCAATGAGTTCATGCCGAATCCAGCTGCTAAAAAAGTAACTGAGGTTATTAAAAAAGCAATTAAAGACGGCTGTTCACCATAAATAGAAGCAGGTACAACCGCCAAAAGCGTTAAGACGCCGGTGGTTTGTAGAATAAAACCTAAATTAGCAACTATAGCTTTCATGTTTGAATATGTTTCCCTGTCATTACCCTCATTATATTGTTTTCCTGCAAATCTTGACCTATCATAGCTTAAAAGGTACAGGGTTAAATCAATAATATTTTGGAGGCAACGCTGCCTGTGGAACAAACTATATTATCTTCATCCGAATTCCAGATTAGCCTGTTGCTCTTTGTAGCTCTGGCAGGTTATCTAATTGCTTACCGTATCAACCAATCGGCCGTGGTCGGGATTATCTTTGCCGGAATATTAGTTGGCCCCAGCGTCTTCGGGTTGGTGACTTATACCGATTTTGTATCCAGTCTGGCCCATCTGGGTGCGGTGGTGTTACTCTTTACCATAGGTTTAGAGTTTGAACTTAAAGAAATAATTAATGTTAAGTACTTTTTTATCGCCCTGGTTGGTGTCATCCTGCCCTGGATTGGTGGCTACTTTCTCGCATTACTATTCCATTTCAATTTTCAGACAGCTGTTTTCATTGGTACAGCTTTGACGGCTACCAGTATTGCCATAACTGCCAACGTGCTCAATGAGATGGGCAGGCTGCAGACCCCTGCAGCTAAAGCGATTATCGGGGCGGCAGTAATCGATGATGTGCTGGCTCTATTGGCTCTTTCGTTATCCGAACAACTTACTGTGGGGACCCTCTCCTTACCTGTGATCCTGGTGATGGCAGCCAGGGCAATAGGTTTTTTGGTAGTCGGGTCTCTCATTGGTAAACTGGTATTAGCCAAAGTCATGGTCAAACTGGACCGTACCCAAATAGCCAAAAAGTATCCTGAGTCGCTGTTTATCTTTGCGATCATGGTTTCCTTCCTTTATGCCATGGGTGCTGACCTGGTAGGGTTATCCGCTATCGTAGGTTCATTTCTGGCAGGGGTCTCCTTTTCCAGCGTCAAATTGAATAAAGGCTTAATATTTAAAGAGGGCGCCGAACACCTGCGGATCATATTTGCTTCGATTTTCTTTGTTTCTCTGGGAGTGCTTTTGGATTTTCATGCCATAACCTGGAATTTACTCTACTTTGTTTTGGCTTTGACAGTAGTCGCAGGGATAACCAAAATTATTGGTTGTGGACTTCCCGCAAAGCTGGCAGGGATGAGCGTCAAAGACTCGTTGATTGTCGGTGTAGGTATGATGCCCAGGGGAGAAGTCGCCATGATCGTAGCCCTGATCGGCTTAAACCAAAACCTGGTTGCCCAGGGTATTTATGCTGCTTTGATTCTAATGAGCCTGCTCACCACGATCATCCCTCCTCTGATATTCAGGAATCTGCTTTTTAGCGTTAAAAAGCCTGTGGCCGCCAGTCCGGCTTAGCTTTGGTTTGGCAAATATTTAAATTTGTGTTTTATATATTATCTTTTCGCTATTCTGTTATTAACTGGAAATATACGCCTGAAATGGCAAATATCCTGTTAACCCGGAAGAAAAGCTTATATTAGCGGGTTGGTCGTTGTGAGGGTTTTGTTTATATGTTTTAACAAGTATTGTGTTTTAAAAGGCTGTCTTATTCTTTTTAGTTTTGATTAGATAAATTAAACATATAATAATAAATACTATGGCAACTGCCAGCATAACCCAGTTATATGAAAGTGTCTGGCGGGTATAAACAGTTTTGATAATATTTATTAGGCTGCTGAGC
>CAITCX010000055.1 GCA_903890885.1 uncultured Dehalococcoidia bacterium | reverse complement strand
TGTATGTTTTCCTGCGGACTTAAATATGGTCTTGAAGGTTTTCTGGGTATCGGTCTGTATTGACACCCCATCGACAGACCAGCTATAGCGAATATTAGCGGGCGGATTGCCAGCTGCAGCGGTGAAGGTATACTCCTTGTTAATCTCCCCATCCAGAGTAGCGGGATCGATGATAAGACGACTATAAATTACATTTATATGCTCAAAATTGACATACTTCCAATCATCGCCAACTTTGCCGTCAATATATATACCAATTTTATTCAAACCCGGGTTCAAAGGATATTTCCAATTAGCACCTGTCTTATCCGGTGTAAGCGGGGACCCATCACGATAAACCTGAAATCCCAGATGACCACTATTAGGGGTTATCTTAAAACTGATGAAGGGCTGTGGTAACATATATCCTTGAGCGGTCATCGTACCGGCAGCGTTTCTATCCTCGATGGTATAACCTGGGAAATAAGCGTTACCAACGGTTCCAGCTTTGAGTTCAGCCCAGTGCGTGGCGATGGATTTCCAATCGGAAAGTGAGGTCTTGGCAACATAAGTGATCTTATCGTATTTCTTACTGTGGCCAGCAAGGATCTCGGCATAGTTTTCCCCGCTTTCATAGGGTTTAAATTTACCATTAGTAATTACAATGCTGCGGTCTTCTTTGCCCGGCCAGTTGGGATCAGCAACATACAGATTACCATCCTTAATGCGGTAAACCACCAGGGCGTGCCCACCGCCTACAGTGGTGTTCCAGATCTCGGTCATCTGCGGCTGTTTGGTGAGCTGCATGGAATAGCGGAAAAGATCAAAAGTATCCTGATCATCTGAGGCGATATAATCCTCGGTTAGAGAACGGCCCAGAGCATCCCAATCCATATCTTTCCAGACCACCGAGCAAAAACGGTAACCCTGCGAGTCATCCTGCCAGAGATTGGGTGTAGCGGGCTGATCACCGTTATTATCGTAACGGCCGTTAAGAGTAAGACCTTTACCATCCGGCTGTTCGATATAATACCACATGGCAGTCATGCTCTGGCCTGTGCAGTGCCCAGAGGCAATATAGGATCCAAAGTTAGTAAATTGCCAGTCGTCAATACCCGGCCTAAAATCGGAATCGATGTCCGGCTTGAGTAAAGAGCGGTTAATCAGGCTGAGAATAATGTTGGAAAAGTGCCGCGTACCCACCGTGACGGAATTAGCGTCATGGGCCAGTGTAGGCAGACCTTCCAGGGTTTTGGTTTGATCGTCATACAGGAAAGCCATAGCCAGGCTGCCGTCCGGAACGGTGATGGGGATTTTCACCTGCATATAGGTCTTAGACATTTCGCCGCCGTTATTGATGGAGATCAGGGGTGTGGCCGGTTTAAAAAGATCACCGAAAGTGTGACTCTGGATTGGCGCGTAAGAAATGCTGAATTGTTTGGCAGCAGAATAAGCGTTGGCCGGTACTGTGACTGTTAAGCCTTTGATAGGAGAACCGGGAGTAGAGACTGTCAAAGCACCACCCGCAGCGGCGATATTAGCGCTGACAGCGGAAACGGGAGCGGCAGTGGTGACCGTACCGGTGACGCCGCGCGGAGCGGCGGGTGTGACCGCGGCAGAATTGATTTTAACCGCGACCGGAGTGATGGTCTTACCCGCTTGAGAATCATTAGTAGCTATCTGACTTCCCTCATCAGTGGTTTCCTGATTGGAAATGCCGGTATTGGAAGTAACGGTATTGTTAACTTTAGGAGTGCCGGTATTGATAGCCTGAGGAGTTCCTGTAGCGTTCCCGGTTTTTGGACCAGAGCACACGCAACCGATTAAAACT
>CAITCX010000054.1 GCA_903890885.1 uncultured Dehalococcoidia bacterium | reverse complement strand
TCGTCTAATAGCACGATGGAGCGCCAATTACTTCTCCATGGCCTTCTTTCTGAGGTCGGCGGGCAAATGTTCGATGGCGTATCTTAAGGCAGTTCTAGGCATGCTTTGTTTATTCTTCATCACATAGTCAAAGACCTCTTTCGGATGTTGTATGGCGGCATCCTTTAACAGCCAGCCATAACCCTTTTGCACCATGTCGTCTTTATCTAACAGCAAGTTATCAGCTATATCAAAAATATCGCTCAGAAATCTACCTTTTTTAGCTGGAATGATGAGGGTAACGGCGGCAGCACGTTTAACCCAACGGTTTTCAGATTTAGTCCATTTTTTAAGTTTCTCAACGTAAGGGGGAAATTGTATAATAAAAGAGCCTACAGTATGATTGCATAAAGTATCGCACTTGGCCCAGTTATTGATAAAGTTATTGATCCATCTTTCAAAAACTGCAAAATCGCCCTCTTCATATTGGGAATGAATGCGGTAACTCCAGTCACAGGCAATAAAGGCTTCTTCGCAATAGTCAGATTTAAAAAGTTCTTCACAAAGGGCGAAAACCTCCGTCTTTCCGAGTGATTTGACCTCAGGAAAGTGCTTCTTCGCGATTTTAGATACTTTTGAACTCTCAACCCCATAAAACAAGACAGTCTCTTTAAAAAAACGGGTATAGCTGCCCCGTGTTTTTTCATCGGCAGCTTTAGATAATTCGTTTCTAATTTCTGAAATAACTTGGTTAATATTGGGCTCCTTGAGCAGATTCTTCGATCTGAAAAGCTTAACATGGAATCCAACCTATAATCAACCATTTCAATCTAAAATCAAAAGGCCCCTGCTCACATGAGCAGAGGCCTTTTAATTGACTTGAATTCAGGAATTAGACGAATAAAGGAGCCAACACCAGGGTGATGGTGGCCAAGAGCTTGACCAGCACATGGACGGACGGACCGGCGGTATCTTTAAAGGGATCGCCGACGGTATCGCCAACCACAGCGGCTTTGTGGGCTTCAGAACCTTTGCCCAGCACTTTGCCGCTCTCATCTTTGAGCTGATTATCCTCGATGTACTTCTTGGCATTATCCCAGGCGCCTCCGCCGTTGTTCATGAAAGAGGCCATCATAATACCACCGATGGTACCCACCATCAGAACAGCAGCTACGACCATAGCGGCGTTACCTGAATAAGCCGGGATCAGGCGGAAGACAACGCCTATGATGACGGGGGCCAGAACGGGCACCAGACCGGGGGCAATCATGCCCCTCAGGGCAGATTTGGCAGTGATATCCACAGCGCGGGCATAGTCAGGTTTGACAGTGCCTTTCATGATGCCGGGATTCTCACGGAACTGGCGTCTTACTTCTTCGATGATCTTGGTTGCGGTCTTAGAGACTGACCGGATGGCCAGAGAGCAGAAGAAATAGACCAGCATAGCGGCCAGTAAAGCGCCGACAAAGATTTCCGGTTTTACCAGGTCAACACTTAAGGAAGCCACTGGTTTTCCGCTCAGTACGGATACTCTGTCCAGATAAGCCTGGAAGAGCAAGAAAGCGGCCAGACCGGCTGAAACCATGGCATAACCCTTGGTCAGGGCTTTAGTGGTGTTGCCTACCGCATCCAGGCGGTCGGTGATCCTTCTGACTTCAGGTCCGGCATGAGCGAATTCGTTAACGCCGTTAGCATTATCAGTGATCGGACCGAAGGTATCTTCAGTCAGAACAAAGGCGCAGGTCATCAACATGCCCATGGTAGCAATGGCCGTACCGAAAGCGCCGGCAGCCATGGGAGAGAGGCTAGTGACACCAGACAGGGCTTGGGTACCCAGCCAGTAAGCGCTTAATAAAGAGGCACCAATGATGACAGCGGTCAGCAGAGTACTCTCAAAACCGACAGCCACACCGGTGACAATGTTGGTGGCAGGACCGGTCCGGGAAGCTTGAACGATAGATTTAACAGGTCCGTATTTGCCGTCAGTATAGTACTGGGTTACGAAGACGATGACTACACTGGCGACGATACCGACTAACCCGGAGGCGGCCAACCAACCCCACCCACCGGGAGCGCTGCCGAGCATGGCCCAAACAGTCAGGACCATGGCAACTGCGCTAATAGCGACAGAAACAAAATAACCCCGGTTCAGAGCGTTCATCGGATCCTCGTTACCGCGGATGCGGACGGCCAGGATACCGAAGATGCAGGCAATGAGACCGAAGGAACGAACGATTAAGGGGAAGATTACCCAGGCCACTTGCTTGGTTGCCATGTAAAGGGCGATACCCAGGACCATGGCACCAATATTTTCAGCGGCGGTGGATTCAAAGAGGTCGGCACCGCGTCCTGCGCAGTCACCAACATTATCACCCACCAGGTCAGCGATCACAGCTGCATTGCGGGGATCGTCTTCCGGGATACCGGCTTCAACTTTACCCACCAGATCAGCACCCATATCGGCTGCTTTGGTATAAATTCCTCCACCAAGCTGGGCAAAGAGGGCCACGAAGCTAGCACCGAATCCGAAACCGAGGATCAAGTGAGGAGCAGTTTCAGGATGA
>CAITCX010000053.1 GCA_903890885.1 uncultured Dehalococcoidia bacterium | reverse complement strand
CTGCGGAAAGTTTGTTAGCCAGTTCGGTAAAATTGATATCATGGCGGCCGAAGCTGTTCTTGGCCGAATGGTATAAATTGCTGCCGTCAATAAAGATCGCTACTCTATCATCCATCTCATTTTCCTTTCAAAATCCGAAAATTATTATTATGTCAGTTGATTGTCAACATTATATTACATCGCGTTCTATCTCACAACAGGCCAGGGCTAAAAGGAATCACCTTCCTTTTTCACTTTCAGGAGCAGGGCGCTGAATTCCGACCCCAGCAGCAAAATAAAGGCTGAATAGTATATCCACACCAGCGAGACAATCACAGAGGCGATGGAGCCGTAGACGACATCGTAACGCGAGAAGGATTTCAAGTAAAAAACAAAGAGGTTTTTAGCCACTTCAAACAGAATGGTGGAAAGGAAGGCCCCCGGCCAGATATTGCGCCAGCTTACCCAGGTGATAGGCGACAATTTGTGCACCAGCAAGAAGATCACCAGGCTGAAGAAAAAAGCCAGCAAACCGGTAGAAAGATTGACCAGGATGCCTGTGTAGGGCAGCTGGATCTGCCCTATGCGAGTCAGAAAAGTTGAGGTCCCCAGGGAAAGCAGGAACAGGATCCCTGTGCCCAACACCATGCCTATTTCACGCGGCTTCTTGATGTAAAAAGGATGCTCGTATGGAATTTCCCAGGCTTTGTTAATGGCATGCGTTACGGCGCTGAAGACGCCTGTGCCGGACCAGATCAAGCCCAATACGCCCACCAGTCCCAGCACTCCGCGGAAACGCAGGATATCGCCGATGCTGCCCTGCAAAATGGCCAGGGACCCCGGCAAGTACTGGCTGAAAAAATTTATAAGATCATTTCGCAGGGTTTCCGGCGGTAAAAACAGACTGAATATAGACAGCAATCCCAGCAGCAAGGGAAAGAGCGATAGGAAAGCAAAATAGGAAATACTGGCCGCCATATTAGATATATCGTCTTTGCCCATTTTACGCAGAAGGGCCATAACGAACTTAACAGCCGGCAGGTCTGCCAGTCTGCCGCCGATTCTATGCACTCTTGCCTTGAGGATTTTAACAAAAAGGATTATAAGCCTGACTCCGCTTGTTTGATACAGGGGTGACTTGCCAGAGAACGATAGTTTTAATTATAAACGAAATGAAGTGGGTTTGTAATACGAGTTTGGTATTTGTAATTTGGTATTATGCCTGACATAAGGTTATAATTCAAAGTGGGTCTTGAAGAGGAAAGGGGGTCTATGAACGAAATCATTGTTCTTGAAAAAGTCTGTAAAACAATCGGCTACCATGAGATATTAAAGGACGTCGGCTTTAGCGTAAAAAAGGGCGACATTTTCGGCTACCTGGGGCCCAACGGGGCCGGCAAAACTACCACCATCCGTATTTTGCTGGGTCTCATGCAGGCTGATTCGGGGCGCGTCTCTGTCCTGGAGGCAGATAGCCAACTGGAAAAAGTGCGGCGGAAAATCGGCTTTGTGCTGGAAAGCGACGGGCTATACGATAAATTAAGCGCTTATGACAACCTGGAATATTATGCCGGCCTTTACGAAGTCAAACAACCGGCCATAAAAATCCGGGCAGCCATCCAGGCAGTGGGACTTTCCGAACGTCTGGCTGACAGGGTAGGCACTTTTTCTAAAGGCATGCGCCAGAAAGTTGCCCTGGCCAGGGCCATGCTGCACGATCCTGAAGTCCTGATTATGGATGAACCCACCGCCGGCGTCGATCCTTCCGGGCAGATCGAGATAAGGGAGTTAATGCAGAATATGGTGCGCAATCAGGGTAAGACCATATTGCTCAGCTCTCACAACCTGGATGAGGTACAGCGCATATGCAACCGCATTGCCCTCATTCACCACGGCCAGATCAGGGTTTCCGGCAACCTAGAAAAGATCCAGAAAGAAATGAGCCAGGGCGGCGTCAATATCGAGACCTCCGAGCCGGTAACCCCAACCTTAATGGACGAGCTGAGACGTTTGCCCGGGTTGAGCCTGCTGGAACAGCATGACAACTGGCTGGCAGTAGCCACTGGGGCCAATACGGATGCCTCGGCCATCGTGTCCTTATTGGCGGCCAGAGGCGTAAAAATAGCCCAGGTGCAGCGGCAAGAGGCCTCTCTGGAAGAAATTTACAAAACGCTTTTGAAGGAAGCCGAGGGGGTCACCAAAATAAATGGCTAAAATTTGGATTATCGCCCGCAAGGATATATTGGAGGCGCTGCGCAGCCGCAGCACTTATATTTACGTCCTGATCTTATTGTTTTTAACCATATTTTATTTTAATAACTACAGCACCCAGTTGGCTTCTGTTAAAGACGCCGGAAAGACCACCGCGGAAATTAAAGATTTTTCCCAGTTATTTTTGAACGATCTCACCTTCAACATGCCTCTCTGGTTTGGCATTATGATGTGCACCATATTTTCCAATTATGCCATTATCGTGGACAAGTCCAAGCGCAGCCTGGAGTCTTTGATGGCCGCGCCGGTCAGCCTCAAAAAGATTTGGCTGGGGAAGTCTCTGGCGGTGACCCTGCCCAGCGTCATTTTCTCCCTGGCGGCTTACATCATCGCCTATGTGGTACTGAATTTCATGAAAGTCATGCCGGCTACCGGCGGCTTTATAGCTCCTGGCTGGTTAGCCCTGGTCTCGGCGTTCATCCTGATGCCGCTGTTGATCCTGGCGGTGGTCATCCCGGTTATCTACCTGCAGCTGGTGATTGCCAATCCGCGCACCGCTAATTTTGTTTTCACTGGTTTTTTCCTGATAATTTTTCTGGGCGGCAGCTTTCTCAACGGGCAGGGCGGCAATAAGAACTACGGGGCGATCTATCTGGGCATAATTATCATTGGTGCGGGCATCGCGTTTTTGATGTCCCGTTTCTTGAGCCGCGAAAAGGTCTTGCTTTCCGATAGAAATTAACAGCCGCAAGGCTGCTTCAGGCAGGTAGGTAATGAGAATACTAGTATCTAACGATGATGGCATTTACAGCGACGGTATCTGGGCGCTAGCCGTTGAATTAAGCCAGATCGCGGAAGTCATCATCGTGGCCCCGGACCGCGAACAGAGCGCGGTAGGCACGGCAGTCAGTTTGCGCAAGCCGCTGCGGGTGCAGGAAATTATCCCGCTCCACCCGGGCATTAAAGCCTACGCGGTGGAAGGCACACCTTCGGACGCCGTCATAGTAGGCCTGGGCAAAGTGGTCCCCGGCAAGGTTGACCTGGTGGTTTCCGGCATCAACCAGGGTTCCAATCTTGGCGAAGATGTCTTGATCTCAGGGACGGTAGGGGCAGCCCTTTCCGGTTATTTACGGGGCTTTCCGGCCCTGGCGGTTTCCTGTGATGCCCAACGCTTTTCGGCGGACTATCTCAAAGAAGTGTCGCGCCTGGCGGCCAGGTTGGCCGTGCGTATGGCGGCCGCCGCTTCGCCAGTCCCGCTTTTTTTGAATTTGAATATGCCGGACCTGCCCATGGCCGAGGTCAAAGGCCTAAAAATGGCCGGACTGGCCCACAGGAGCCATGTCAATACCGTTGAAGAGGGACACGACGGCAAACGTGCCTACTATATGCTGGTCAGAGCTTCCGTCAGCCAGGCCGTAGACAAGCGTTCAGACATCTGGGCGTCCAGCCAGGGTTACATCACTGTCACGCCCGTACATGCTTTCTTGAACGGACGGCTGCCGGCGGCAGTCATTGAGAAGCTCATAGAGGGGCTGATTGAAGCCCCCAACCCGAAAACAACCAATTACAAGGGACAATAACTACAAAAATTAAAAAAAACCAAATACCAATAAGCCGGAAACAATTAGGATGATAAGGTGGAGAATGTTTCAGCCTGGGTGGCTCTGGGGGGCGGCTTGCTGTCTTTGCTTTCGCCCTGTATTTTACCGCTGATACCGGTCTACCTGGCCGTACTGGCCGGTCCGGCGGCGGCCGGTGAAGGCCCGGGCCGCCGGAGGCTTTTGGTTTTCCGCCATTCGCTTTTATTTTTTGCCGGGTTTACGCTGGTTTTTGTGGCGCTGGGGGCCGGGGCAGGCTGGGTGGGAGCCCTGTTCGGCGGGGATTTCAGGCTGGTCCAGCGTATCGCCGGAAGCCTGATGATACTATTCGGACTTTATATGCTGACGGCCATCCGCTTGAGCTGGCTGAATTATGAAAAACGTTTGACGGGCGGCACTAACCTGGCGGCGGGCTACCTGCGTTCCTTAATAACAGGCCTATTATTTGCCCTGGCCTGGACCCCCTGTGTGGGGCCGGTGCTGGGGGGAATTCTGGCGCTGGCTTTTAACTCGGAGTCGGCCTGGAGGGGGGCTGGCCTGCTGGGTATATACTCCCTGGGGCTGGGACTGCCCTTTTTAGCGCTTGGGTTGGCCCTGGATTCTCTCCGGCCTCTATTGCT
>CAITCX010000052.1 GCA_903890885.1 uncultured Dehalococcoidia bacterium | reverse complement strand
GATCTATATTATTCGCAAACTGACGCCCCCAAAAGCCACTAACAAAAACACCCTTCAGAAATCTTGAAGGGTGTTAAGTAAATACATTCTAAATTCTAACTAAAAGTACTTCCACTCCGGTTTGAATTTCCAGCGGTCTGCCCGGTTGCTTATCCACTCCCGCATTTCTTTTTCCGGCATCTCATTGCGGTGCGCTAAATCATGGCAGAACGGACACAGCACGATCAGATTATCCAGTTTGTTATTTCCGCCGTCTTTCTCCTCAACTATGTGATGAACGCTTAAAAAACTGGTGTATTTGCAATAGGGATTCTCACAGCGGTACCAGACTGCGTTGACCAGCGTATTTTTTTCATCCAGCGTCAGTGAGGACGGGTCTTCTATCAGCGGAACAGGCGGAGCTTGACCTTCAACGGCGTCAGCCAATTTATCCAGTTCCTCTTTAATGGCGATGTCGCCGGGTTTCAAACTCTCTGATTCTAACTCCGCCATTACCTCTTCTTCATCAGAAACAGGCGCGCTCTCTGTTGAGGTTTTCTTAGCCGCTTTCCTGGCAGGGGAGGGGGTGCGATAGGTAAGGTATATCACAACCCCGGTAATTAGCGCAGCCACGCCGATGCTGTAAAAGTAGTAAGGCGTGTTGGTGGCGAACAGCCAGATCAGGATGGCCAGGACTGCCATCGTAATTAAAACGCGCAAACCGCGTGGAAATTTACTGTTATTTGTTGACATAATATTCTTCCTCTTATAATGCGGGCTTTTTCATATGCCAATTGGTTGCTTGTTGATAGGTGAAAGCCGCCCTGAATAAAGTCTCTTCGCTGAAAGGCCGGCCGATGAACTGCAGGCCGATGGGTAACCCTCCGGCAAAGCCGGCCGGTATAGAAATAGCCGGGATTCCGGCGATATTGATCGGCAGAGTACACACATCGCTTAAATACATCTGGACGGGATCGTTGGCTTTCTCTCCGATTTTAAAAGGGACGCCGGGTGAGGTAGGAGTTACCAGCAAATCATATTTAGTGAAAGCCTGATCGAATTCCTGCCGGATCAATGTGCGCACTTTCTGGGCTTTCAAATAATAGGCGTCATAATAACCGGACGAGAGGGCGTAAGTGCCCAGCATGATGCGTCTCTTCACCTCAGGGCCGAAGCCGAACTGGCGGGTTTTCTGCATATTGTCCCACATGCTGTTCCCTTCCTGGTAGGAGAAGCCGTATTTCACGCCGTCGTAGCGAGCCAGGTTGGCTGAAGCCTCAGAGGGGGCAATGATATAGTAGACTGCCAGGGCATAAGGTGTGCTCGGCAATGAAACGTTCCAATCTACTATAGCGCCCAGCTCTGCCAGTTTCTGGATGGCTGTCTCGATGCCGGTCTTGACTTCGGGCTGCATGCCTTCCACAAAGTATTCTTTGGGCACACCAATGCGCAGCCCTTTTATATCCGCAACAAGGCTTTTAGTATAGTCCGGTACCTCTTGTGTCGCCGAAGTGGAATCACGCTCGTCGTAACCTGCAATGCCGTTCATCACCAGGGCGCAGTCCCGCACATCCTGAGTCATGGGCCCGATCTGATCTAGTGAGCTGGCGAAGGCTACCAGGCCGTAGCGGCTGACTCTGCCGTAGGTGGGTTTTAGCCCTGTAACGTTACAAAAGCCGGCCGGTTGGCGGATGCTGCCGCCAGTGTCCGATCCCAGCGCGTAAACGGCTTCACCCGCTGCGACTGCCGCTGCTGAACCCCCGCTGCTGCCGCCGGGCACCCTGTTAAGGTCCCAGGGATTGCGGGTGGTGAAAAAGGCCGAGTTTTCGGTTGAAGAACCCATGGCAAACTCATCCAT
>CAITCX010000051.1 GCA_903890885.1 uncultured Dehalococcoidia bacterium | reverse complement strand
TGGCAAGAGCCAGTATTATACCGCCGCTCAGCGTCCGCCGCATTTGAAATGTATCGTCCCTTTCGGGGCTTCTATCGATATCTACCGGGACCTGGTATACCACACCGGCGGCTGCTTTTTTGGACCGGGCTTCATGGATAGATGGGCCTCTGAGGTTAATAGTGATTGCCTGTGGCCCGGACCGGTTGAGGGAAAACTTCCGCCCATGAATATGAGCCTGGCATATCATGAGAATTTCCTGGATGGACCCTGGTACTGGGAAAGAAGCCTCTATCCTACCTTGGACCGCATCCAGTGTCCTGTCCTGCATATTGCTTCGGCCTCTTCCTGGCTTAATTGCCGCGGCCAGCTTCTGGGCTATTCTATGATCAAAGCCACTCAGAAACTGGTCATTGGACCGCCCAATTACAACGCCTCTTACTCCCGGCTTTTTTGGGGAGATAAATACATCACAGAATATGTTCTCCGCTGGTATGATTACTGGCTGAAGGGCATCGATACAGGTATTATGCAGGAGCCCCCTGTCTTGATTTACGATAGAGGTGCCGATGAGTGGCGCTATGAAAACGAGTATCCGCTGGCCAGGATGAAAATGACTAAATTCTTCCTTCATTCAAATCCCGATAAGCCTGATTTTCCACAGGGTTTAATCAATACAGACCTTCCCGGTATGTCCGAATCTCCAGATACCTTTGCCTCGCCGAGGGATCGCAGCGCTGGAGATAAACCTCCGTTGGCTTACGTCACTGCTCCGCTGGTGAATGAATTAAAATTGCACGGCCCCATCAGCGCTACGCTTTACGGCTCAACCCTGACAGAAAATACTGCCCCGATTGCCTGGTTCGTTAAAGTGGGCGAGGTTCGGCCGGACGGTAAAGTTTCGCTGATTACCAAAGGCTGCCTCAAAGCCTCGCATAGAAAAGTCGACGAATCTAAATCAAAACCCGGACAGCCGTGGCACCCCTTTGATGAGCAGGTATATATCGAGGCAGGCCAGGTTTATGATTTCCAGATAGAGTTTCAGCCCCTTTTTCATACCTTCAAAGCAGGTTATCGGATTTGGTTGCAAATAGCCTGTGATGACCCTGAGTTCAGGTTAAATAATATTCAGGATCGTGTCATGGGTCCGGTGCCTGCCCGCAATACTATCTACCATGACCAGTTTCACCCGTCTCACCTGTTGCTGCCGGTAATTCCGGAGGCTCCTATCATTGCTCCGGTCAAACAGCCGATGTGGTCTAAAGAGAACATGGAAAACATTGGTTTGTCACGCTCGACCATGATGTAATTGGAAAAGGACCCTGATTTTAGCATCTCTGTCTCATTCTGCGTCTCATCAGACGCAGAATGAGCGGTTAGGCAAGTCTACATTGCGTTTGCGATATCGGGCAGCCTGAGGCTATGCTGATCTTAATATAACAAATGGCTGAGAAGCGCTATCGCCAGTGGAGGCATTCCGGCGTTGACGCTTATGAAAGGGCGTTTTTCGGAGTTTGTTCCCATATCGATAACGATAACACCATCATCTCGGGTATTGAGGCATTTCCTTTGCTCATCAATCCCAAACCCTTTATGGACTGTCCAACCGCTGGAAACCTTCCCATACCTTTCCATTGCGCTTTTGTCATCAAACCGTCCAGCCGATATAACTGTTAACCGGGGTTTGAAGTATTTGAACAGATCGCTGTGATATCCCAATTCTCGGCCGTGATGAGGCGCTACCAGTATATCTGTTCCGGCGATAGCCTCTCGGAAAGCTGGTTGGCTGAGGAGTTCTTCCCAACAAAGAGGCTCGTTATCTCCCGGCATTAAAACTTTGCAGCCCTGGTAGGATATCGTTATTGTAACGCTGTGGTTATTAAGGTTATTTCTCGCACAGGTCGTGGGCTTAAAGATCTGAATATCTACTCCGCCGTTGTTGGCAGGCTTGGTCGGATCCGGATCCAGGGGTTCACCAGAAAATATCTTGTTAATTTCAAGATATTCTTCGATCTTCAATTTCTTATCATTACCCTCAACTAGGTTGTTAGCCCAGATTTCATCGACAGTTAGATGCCTGGGTCGGCTGAGGAAACTTGGTTTTAGCAGGTAATAATTTAAAACATCGTCAATGTGATCGAGATGGGGATGCGTTATAATCACGCAATCTAGCTTGCTCACATCCCACATATCTCTAAGATGCAGCAAGGGGCTAAATGTCGAATCTCTGCCTTTGTAAGAACCTGTACCAAGATCTATAACAATGTGTTTGCCATTTGGCGTTCTAAGGTAGGCTGCATTACCGCGTTGTACATCCCAGACGACTAATTTCAACATATTTTACCTGTATTGCCCGGAATTGACCGTTTACATCCATCCTGGATAGTTATGCCAATTCCTGGCTCGTTATCATAATTGATTATATTGATTATAATCCCATCTGCCTCAATCATTCAAAATATATATTGAAACTGAAATTTGCCAAATTAGAAGACATGGTTTCGTAATAAATCTATATTCTTGCCAGTAATTGGCATTGTGGGTTAAACTGGCTTGTCACCAAATATAAACCGCTTACCTGAGGAGGTTGCAGATGTTTAACAAGCGCTTCTATATTGTCCTGGCCGGCATAATAATTGTATCTTCAGTTTTAATCGGTTGCGTGTGCTCTGGTCCAAAAACCGGGAACGCTACAGGAACTCCTCAGGCTATCAATA
>CAITCX010000050.1 GCA_903890885.1 uncultured Dehalococcoidia bacterium | reverse complement strand
GACCGCCTGGATATTGGCTTTTAAGACCCCGGCGAAAACATCCCATTTACCGGATACCAGCATCGGCGTGCCGCAACAATTTTCTTTGTTACCAATCACTGAAAAGTCCACACCTGCGGCGTCTAACAAACGCACGCTGGCCATGCCGATATCTTTTTCCACATAACTGGCCGTGCAGCCGGCAAAATAGACTGCCCGGGCCTTATGACCCGTGCCATGCTTGATTTCCAAATCAGCCGGAAACCAGTCAAAGCGGTTCTGGCGGTAACCTGCCCAGATATCACCCTCTTTACGCGTGGCGGCCGCCATAATTTCAAAGGGTGGAAAGGTCATTTGGCCCTGTTCATGCACCAACTGACCGCGTAACTTCATCCATGAAGGTTCGATGGGCAGGTCAACTGAGCAGCGGTAGTTACACAACTCGCAGGTAGTACAGGCTACGATGCTGTCCACCATAAACTGGTTCCATTGCACATGCCCTTTCATATATTGGCGCAGCCAGTACCATTTACCTCTCGGCGACTGGCTTTCCCAACCACGACCGTAAAATTGGTCGCATTCATTGACGCAATAACCGCATTGAGAACAGGCATAAGCATACCAGGCCACATCCGGCGGTAGGCCGCGCACGGCTTTTACCTGCCGCTCCCCGATCTGGGTCACGGCCATGTTGCCCAACGGCCGGATAAGGGGCTCCAGCCTGCCGGCTAAGCCGATAAAGGAACCGATGAGGCTCCCCTGTATAACCTTACCCGGATTCATAATATTACCCGGGTCAATAGCCTGTTTATAGGCAGCTAAGCGGGCGGCCTTGGCCTTGCCGAGAATAGTATTGGCTTTACGACTGAAATACAGCCCGGTGGCGTAAGGCCGACCGCCGTGTTTTTCAGCAATGGCGAAAATAGTTAAGGCCAAACCAAAAACGAAATTGTAGTTGAATTTACGTTCATCGCTGGGAATAAAACCCAGGATAACCACCTCGGGTTGACCGTTGCGGCTGTTCCGGATGATAATTCCTTCTTTAACAACCGGTTGGTGAATCTGGGTTTCAATCTCAGCCATAGCCTGGCCTAATTGGGAAAGCGGATCCACAACTTCAGATGGCACCAGGCTGGGACCAAGACGCTTTACCACCATCAGCTTAAAGCGGTTTTCCCATTCATGCCGGGCAATGGTGTCAGCCAGCAGTTCAGCCTGATGGGCCTTTAAGATGTTAAGCAAAGGCTCCATCACCGCAACGCTATCTTTCTTACGGAAAGAGAGCGTGACGATATATTTTTCCGGAAGCTTGACAGCTGCAACGGGAGAGTGGTGTTCAGCCGGCGGGATTTTGTTTTTAAGTTCGGCCATGCGGGGATTGATAAAAAGTATTGACCAGATGGGGAGTTTGGCAGCAATTATCCCTTCGACTATATTCTGTAAAGCGGCGGCATCGGGGGCCGCTATAGCCAGGGATTCCAGTTCTTCCAGGGGTTTAACCTTCAGGGTGATGCTGGTGATAAGCCCGGTGATGCCTTCAGCCTCACTGATAAGCTCGAGTTCGTCTCCGCTAAACTCCCGGGCAGTAGCATCCGGCAATACCACCCGGGCGCTAACCACACTTTCGCGGAACCAGCCCATTTCATAAGAGCCGATACCGGCTCCGCCCTGTGATAACCAACCCCCTGCTGTGGAAGCAGGGTAACTGGAGGGGTATAGCCGTAAGGTTAGCTGCTGTTTATTGAGTTCTCTATCCAGTTTCTCCCAGATAATCCCCGGCTGAACGGTAACTAAGGTTTTATCTGGATCAAGGCTGATAATCTGGTTCATCCTGTGAAAATCAACGACGATACCCTTTTTTACAGGCAGAACGCCGCCATACCCGGAAGTTGCCATACCTCTGGGGGTGAGAGCGATTCTCTGTTTCCTGGCCCAATCCATCAGCCTGATTATTTCAGCCTCAGTTGAAGGCTGGACGACAGCATCCGGAAGAGTGCTGCCTGTTATGGGCTTCATCAAACCAGGGATGGCGCCGATATCGTGCCCATATAAAATACGTTCGGTATCCCGAAAATTGACACGGTCGCCAAACATCTGGGTTAGAGCCGTCCGCTGCGCCAGGTTTAATTTACTCATGAGAATTGCTCCTTACAATTTGGTGCTATTCCATTTCTGTTAGATATCCTTATTATATTTGCATTATAATATATAACCGGCAACATGAGATTATTTAGTGTAAAAGAGGGTTAAAGAGTAAAAAAGCAGCCCTCAAAGATTAATACTTTGAGGGCTGGTGCCTGAAGTGGTGTAATTAGTGGATGATTAATCCACTATCACGGCGGCTATTTGGCAGGGTCCATTTTGAAAGAGAGCTCTTTGGTTTGTCCTCCCAGATCTTTACAGGTGATTTTCCACTGCCCGGGACTGCCTGAAGTAAACGTTTCAGTTAAAGTCAATTCTTTATTGGAGTAAGAAGGAACTGGACCGACTCTATCTGGTGAAGAGACATCATAGCTCGAATAATACCTGATTCTCTTGCCGGTAGAATCCAAAATCTGGATTTCAACCAGTTTTTTATCAGAAATATTGGATATTTTTATGGCGACAGGTTGATTCATGATGCCGGGATCAGGTGTAACTGTTACAGCTAAAGGAGCTGGCGCAGAGCAACCCATTGAATGTAAAGGGCCCAGAGGGCCTTTACTGGGACCGGAGCAGCCAAATATAAACGAAAAAAGCATGGCCAAAATTATTGAAAAAAGTAGTAGTTTTTTCCCCATGTTTTATAACCTCTCAATCTTGACTTTCATTAGCAATATTTCAGGCTAATTATACAACTAATACAAAATGAACGCAAAATTGTTGAAGAGTAAATGGGGTTACATAAATTAATTGTATTGTTACATTCAAATATTGCCTGGTTTAGTTAAAACTCCCACATACAATGGTACTTACAGTGATTGTCCTAAAAGACCAGTGAACTTAAAATTGTCTT
>CAITCX010000049.1 GCA_903890885.1 uncultured Dehalococcoidia bacterium | reverse complement strand
GAAGCTCAAAGCTGAAAAGCTTTGAGCGTAGGAGGATGAGCTATCCACCTTCGTATTCAATTCGAAAACGAAGAGTGAATTGGGGTGGGATTTTCTTTCAATTATTGATACGGGGCGGTGGAAGGAATATGCTCATGGTGACAATGACCAGGTCTTCGAAGATCTGAACTGTCACCAGCAGGAATTTTTCAACCAGCTGGCTTTCTGCCAATATGAGATTATTCCAGGGCCTGAAAAAAAGATGAAGTGGGGAGTTATCGACGGAACCAGGGACCCAGTGACAGGTGAATTGGTACATGATGATTTAATTCTTTCGGCAGCATTGGTAGGGATTTTGGACAATCAAGAATGGAGTACTGCCGGGCCAACCATAATAGTTCAAGCTGAAGACCCGCTTAAATCTATGGATAAATATAATTTCTAAAAAAATTCACCTGAAAGGTGAATTTTTTTACTTTGCTATTCGGCGGCAAACTATGCCGCTGCTTTGGCTGCGCAAATCTTTGCCATGCTATTGCCTTACCTGGCCCGGCTTCGCGAGACCATACCCCACCCAGCTATAACGGAGCATTGCCGATGCTGCACGGCTCTTTTGAATAGTTGACGCTGCGTAGCTAAAACTTAACGGCTATTGCGCTCAAAAAATGCTACCAGCTCGACCGTTTTATTAATGCTTTGTCTGGTTTCTAACTCTGCATTGGTGACGGGTTGGTAGGGTCGGGGTTGAGCGTGCCAGGCTATGGGAGATTGGGATTTATATTGTGGTTCTTCAGTTAACCGTTTGGCGATTCTCTCTTTGAGATAGTCATCTTTGCAGAAGACTTGCTGCAAACAGACATCGCAGTGATCACACAATATAACTTGAACTAATTTATTGCGAGTGCTGGCGGGGCCAGTAATTTGCACATTTAATGTAACGTGGAAAACTGCCTCATTTTGTCCGCAAGCCTGGCATAAACCCATAAAAATTAAACCTCCTTTTTCAGAGAATAAGTAAAGGTGCCGAAGGCACCAGACCCGCGCCATTGGCCCAACCCATGGGAATAGCCGAAACTGAGGAGATCATTTAGAACATCCTCGGTTATTTCGGATTCGATTATTTCTAGACCTACTTTTAGGGTGGTCCTGGCTGGAATCATTTCAGAGCGTGCAATAGTCACGCGGGGGCCAAAGGCACCATCAACCCTGAGAGGTCTTTCATAATAATCTATGGATTCGCCGGCGGGGAGCATTAAAGGAATTATACGCGGGGTTACGGTTGTATACATAGCGATTTTAGAACGTAAGTTCTTGACTCCATTGCTTTTACCGTTCAAAACTCGCCCGGCTTCTTTGAGAAAACCTAAAAGGTGATAATTGAAAAGGCAGGGGCTGCCGTCAGGCAGCCGGTGAAAAATAGAAGTACCGCGCTCGACCAGTTCAGGCAGCATTAAGGATTCATCATCTGGTAGGACGATATTATTTCGTTTGGCGATGAATTCCTCGGCAATATCGTGGCTGGGCTGGCTGCCCAGGAGGGGAGTTAATAACGTGATGGTTAAATCATAGGTGGTGGTCTTGATCATGGTTCGACCTGGTTGGTGTCTGAGGCCTGCGGAGCTGGTTCTTCTGTTGTCACCAAAACTGGGACCTTTTCCAGGACGGGTATAAATGGGCCTTGTTCACTTTCCAGGCTGTTGGCTGCCATTCGTTTGATTAATGCGAGTGTGGCTCGGCAGTCACCCAGGGCGGAATGGTCTCCGCCTTCCAGGCGCTGCCATTTATAGGATTGATAATAATTATTCCATTCGCCAACATATTCTGAATAAATCAACATGGCACAATCCACCCGGGCCGGGTTGAAATAGGGGGCGGCTATGGATAGATTATGGCGTTTGCTGGTCTGGTAAATGAGGCGCTGGTCAAAGGACGCGTTATAAATGATCAGGGTACGGCCATTTACAGCCATTTGCAGTTGAGGGTAAACCTGGGGCCAGTTGGGGGCATCTTTTACCTGGGCATTGGTTATTCCATGGATGGCAGTAACCTCGGGCGGAATTGGAAGGATTGGCTTTACCAGGCTATTTAATAAAATCTCGCCGGCAATATTAATCACAGCGATTTGGACTATTTCAGCCTGGCCATTGAGGCCGGTGG
>CAITCX010000048.1 GCA_903890885.1 uncultured Dehalococcoidia bacterium | reverse complement strand
TGAAAGAGAGCAGCCCATACCAAAGGGGTTGCCGATAACCACCACCTTGTCTCCCACCTGCAATCCGGAGGCGGTAGTCAGTGTCGCAGGGACCGCATTATCTGGAATCACATAGGCCTGTATTATAGCCAGATCGTATTGTGACTTGGTAGATACAAGCTCAGCTTCAGATTCCGTTCCGTCAGCAAATTGCACATTGATTCCCAGGGAGCTTTTGATGTTATGCCAGCAGGTCATTATAGTGCCCTTATTATCCACCAGGACTCCCGAACCCAGAACGGTATTGGTTCCCCCGCCTTGTTCTAGCATAGTCACCTTGATTCTAACTACGGAGGGGCCGACCTTTTGGTACACCTGTGATTCCATCGACGGCGAGGGAGTCGCTGAAGCCATGGCCTGGACCACCGCCTGCTTAATGTCCTCCTGGGTAAAATGCTTCTGAGATGTCTCAAATATAATAAGCATAGAAATGAGAGCGGCTATAATCACCAGACTGGTAAAAAGGAGAAAATTGAAACGGGTAAAATACCTTTTAATCGGCTTACCTGTGGACTTTCGCCCAGTATCTGGTAGGGGGGATTCTGGCTGAGACCTGGTATCTTTTATTTGAGAGCGCTTGTTTGTTTTCATCTTGTCTGGTCTCTTAACTTTTGTTTAATACTATTATTCTGTACTGATTTACTGAACCTATTGCCGTATGCGTCAGATGTCTGGCGCATACGGCACCTCGACTCTGATATTACTTCACAGTCATCTTGTAATTCAGGGTGGCTGAGTCGAGTGTAACCGCGTTCAAAGCTTTGCGCAGAGTCTCTACATCAGCGCTAGAATCGACGTTCACGTTAGCTGAGAGGGCATATAATGTGATGTGTTTATCGAAAGTGCCCGGTCCGCCTTCTGAAGGAGTGATGAACTTCTGCGATACTGTTCCCACACCCTGGATATCCTCGGGAAGGCTGGTGGTTCCACCGGGGATATTGTAAACGGACCAGAAGATAACACTATTCCAGCCTATAATAGCAAAGGACTTGGTATTAGCCGGGGCCCCGGTCCAGGCCAGCGGAGGCGAAACAGTGGTCATACCGGCTTTAGCACCTGCCCGGCTGTACTTATCCGGAATAGTTTCTCCCGCTTTAACAACTGAACTGGTGAGCGCCATTTTGCCGCTGCATATTGGCGCTGGATCTGGCGCAGTATGCTGATTTAATAAAGCTTCATTTCCTCCGCCTGCAGCGTCGCCGAGTGCACCGCCACTTCCGGTAGTGTTGTCCACAAAGGTCGCCGGAGCCATGGTCTGGCCGGCATCCGCGGGTACCTTTCCAATACCGAACATGTAGTCATCACTTGGAATCGGTGGTGTCTCTACTGGCGAGGAATAAATAAAGCTGCCTGATGGCACGGTATCCAGGTTTCTCAGTTTGATCAGGGCTGTCTTTTGATCGGCAGTAAGAGTTTTGTAGACAGCGGCAAAGGTGGTGGCATACAGAGCTGACATCTGTCCATCCAGTTCTCCATAGCGCTTTTCTAAGGTGTAGACTTTGTCTTTATCGATGGTCTCACCGGTTATCGATTTACGAAGTTCGGTAGAAATTTCAGTTCGTACCTTGGCTATTTCATTTAAGGCTGGCCGCTGTTTTTCTATAATTCCTGTAAGCTGAGCTCTTTGTTCGTCATTCAGAATTTTGAGCATGTCTGCCCCGGAATCCCCTGTGAGACTGGTAGAG
>CAITCX010000047.1 GCA_903890885.1 uncultured Dehalococcoidia bacterium | reverse complement strand
CCCAGAAAAGCACCGCTCCTGCAGCGGCCGAAAGAAGCGGTATCGTCATTAGCCAGGTGGCAATAATCGTCAGCGCAATTCTCAAACCGATTGCGCAGGCGCCGCCGATAACAATAGTCCTGGTTCTCTGATTTTGCGGAAGCGAAGCAGCTGCCATTCCGATGACTATAGCGTTGTCTCCACTTAGTGTAAGATCAATAACTACGATTTGTAAGAAGCTGGCAATAAAATCCCAATTCATGTATTTTAGGTTAGCCGATTAAGGCAAATATATCAAGGATGCCGGTGAATTAAGCTACCTGTGTTAACAGTATATTCTGTGATAAGATGATTGTGCGGTGGAATTATCCGTATGACATAACGTAATAAGGTGTAAAAGTAAATGCAAAAGATCGCAATTGTAACAGGGGCCAATCGAGGAATAGGTTTTGAGGTTTGTCGGCAACTGGCCTATCTGGGGATAAAAGTCGTGCTCACAGCTCGTGATGAGAAGAAAGGTAGAGAAGCCGCCCTTAAATTGCAAAATGAGGGCCTGGACGTCCTATTTTATCCTCTGGATGTTACCAGTGTCCAGAGCATTTTGGGATTGGGGGAGTGGGTTGAAAAGACTTTTAATAGAGTCGACATCCTGATCAATAACGCCGGTATTCTAATCGATAGGGGTTATAGCGCCTTAGAGGCTGATATAGACAAAATCAGGGAAACCATGGAAACCAATGTTTATGGGCCTCTGCAGTTGTGTAAAACGCTGGTGCCGTTGATGTTAAGAAATGGTTTCGGTCGAATTGTCAATTTTTCAAGCGGCGCAGGTTCTCTGAGCAGAATTAGAACAGGTCAACCTGGTTACTGTATTTCCAAGGCATCTGTCAATGTCATAACCAGGCTGCTTGCAAATGAATTATCGGGAACGAATGTCTACGTCAATTCGATGGATCCCGGCCCTGTCCACACGGACATGAATCCTCGCGGAGAGAGGTCAATTGCGCAGGGCGCTGATACTGCCGTTTGGCTTGCCACCGAATGTGCGGAGACTGGTAGATTTTTCAGTGATAGAAAGAACATTGAATGGTAAAACAGAATCAGAATAAATTATGGGTGAAGCCCTCTTTCTTTATAAACAGAAATTCATATTTATCAGGTACTTGTAATATAATATAAAGGATACCAAATAAAGGAGAATAAAGATGGACAAGAATAAAGCTTCTGATAACCTTGCAAAACAGAAATTGAATGAAGAGAAAAAGCAAGATTTGCAAAAACGCAATGATGAAATGGCGGAAGGAAAAAGCCCTGAGGAAGTTGCTGAAATATACAGCAAAGGCGGCAAATATTACTGCGCCGAGTGTCAGTCCGAGCTTCCAGTACGCAAGTCATGTCCTAACTGTAACAAGGAAATTGACTGGGAAAGGCTTAATTTCGAACACAGATAATAATCCAGTAGCAAATTCAAGAGTATTAATGACAGGTTAATCGAAACAGATATTATATTGAGTGCCGTATATCTGGAACTTCAGGTTTGTTGACATGATTTCTTAAAAGAAATACACTGCAAATCATTAATAACGATATTAGTATAGGAGGTGGAATTTGTCTGGCGAACTGTCCGATTTAACTATGAAAGTTGTGGGTGTTGTAAAAAACGAGATGAAAGAGCCTGGTATGCAGCCTAATCTCCAGGATATTGTTTCAGAAATTGAACTATATAAAGATTATGCCGATGGTCTCGATGGGCTTGATCAGTACTCTCATGCTATAATTATTTTTCAATTTCATCTGGATCGCCATCCCGGCCCCAAACCCATGAAACAGCATCCTCATAACCAGGAAAAATATCCTCAGGTGGGTATCTATGCCCTGCGTGGCTCAGACAGACCCAATCGTATAGGCATATGTATGGCTAAAATATTGGGGGTTAGCGGCAACAAGCTCAAGATATCCGGGTGTGATGCCCTTAACGGTTCACCCGTAATTGATATCAAGCCATATATTCCAAGGTCGGATGCCAAACCTGATGCCACTGTGTCATCATGGCAATTAGCCTGGCAAAATAGCAGGTAGTTCTAAATTGTCTTAGCTTGAAAAAGCGTCCTGGATAGAGTGGGTTTCTAATCTTTACCGCCGGACTAATAGCCCGGCGGTGTTGTTTAGTTATATTCTAAGGATATTAACGGTTAAGTAATAGTTTACATAATATATGTTTGAGCTTAGTCTGGGAGGTCAATAATGGCAAAGATTCAATTAGGCACTCGTCCGGTATTGTATCCTATGCCGGCATTGCTGGTAGGGGCGGATGTTGATCTGAAGCCCAATTATATGGCGGTAGCCTGGGGAGGTATAGCCTGCGGGGAACCACTTATGATTTCAGTAGCTTTACGGGTCGTCAGGCATACCCTTAAAGGAATTCGGCAGAACGGATCTTTCTCGGTGAATATTCCATCAAAAGACCAGATACGGGAACTGGATTATTGTGGAATTGTTTCAGGTGCAACCGCAGACAAAGTCAAGGATTGCGGTTTCAGGGTCTTTTACGGTACGCTTAAGACAGCCCCTATGATCGAGCAGTGTCCGCTAAATCTGGAATGCCAGGTCGAACATCAACTGGAATTGGGTTCGCATGTTCTGGTTATCGGGCGTATTGTCGAGACTTATTTAAGTGAAGAGTGCCTGACGGATGGCCATCCGGATGTAAGAAAAATCCGGCCCCTCATCTTCACTCATGGACCGGGAAGCCAGTATTATGAATTCGGAGATGCTGTGGGTGCTGCTTTTCAGAGTGGCAGAGTATTGGTAAAAAAAGAATAATCAAGAAATTTGCAAGGAGATTAATGTGAGAAATCCAATAGGACCGTATCCGGGCAGACAAATATTTTTAGGCAAAACCGCTCATGGCAATCCCTGTTTCGCATATTTGATTACTGGTCGTTCCCCGGAAAGCCGCCAGAGAAAAGCGGTGAGGGTTGATGATGTGATCAGGATAGGCCCTCTTAGCGATCAGGCCTATGATCCATTGCGGCATTACAACGGGGTAAGATTCGATCGAACCTCAGGGGTCTTGAGCGTTAGCAATGGTATTCAAACCGATGCCAGTTACGAAGTATATAAGCTTTTATTTAATGTAAATTCTTCTCCTATCAAAGAATACCTGGAAAACACGCTGGAGGGAGCCGGGGCTGAACCGGACAGCTACCATACTCCCAGAATTGGAGGCATTATTACTTTTAAACAAGGTAAACCGGTGTGGTTGATTGGTATCAAAGCCCAGAGTGCTCATGCCAGGGTGGTACAGGTTGAACCCGCGGCAGGCAGACTCATCGGTGTTTCAACCTATAAAGGGTCGCTGGATAATCCGGAAGCTACTGATGCGGCAGTCACATTGCCAGAACTGGAATTTCAGGGTAACAATGCCGAAGAATTGGGTAAATATATTTACGATATTTCAGCTTCCGAATACAAAGGCAATGATATACGCGTTTGTTCTATTGGAGGGATCTATTCCGGCAACGGAGATTGGAGTGTTTTTATAAACAACGTACAAAATTGATGATTTTAAGAATTAGTCGTATAACATAATCGTATCGTGCTTTGACAGCCTAAACAATACTTTTTATAATTGGTATAGCATTCACAATATTGGAAAATATTGAGTTTATCGGGAGGGTTTTTGACAATGGCGAATGTGGTCGGTAAAAGATATCGTTGTGCAAAATGCGGCTCTGAGTTCATCGCCACTAAAGGTGGAACTGGGACTCTCGTGTGCTGCGGTCAACCCATGGAAATCAAAAAATAATAAGTCAGCGATTAGATTAGGAGGCTTACAAAAATGGCCAATCTATTAGGTAAAAGATATCGTTGTGCCAAATGCGGCACTGAAGTATTGTGCACTAAAGCCGGCAGCGGTGAGATTGTTTGCTGCGATGAAGCCATGAAGACACAAGAAGCTAAAGCTATCCCGTCTTCCGACTAAACTGGTTTAAGCCTACTCAGGATAACAGGCAATATAGTTCGGAAAGCGTCTTTCACTCTTGCAGATTATTTTCCCTGTAAAAGGCTGAAGAATTCATTGCGGGTTTCTGATCGGTTTCGGAAACTTCCCCGCAGAGCAGAAGTAACGATGGTGCTGCCAGGTTTCTTTATACCGCGCATGATCATGCACAGGTGCTCCGCCTGTACAACCACTCCTACCCCAACCGGATCTAACGCCTCAAATATGGAATCGGCTGTTACAGAAGTCATACGTTCTTGAATCTGAGGGCGTTTGGCAACAATTTCTACTACCCTGGCCAGTTTACTGGCGCCAACCACGCGACCGTTTTTATTTGGGATATACCCAACATGAGCTACCCCGTAAAAAGGCAGAAGATGGTGTTCGCACATCGAATAGAAAGGGATATCGCGCACAATAACCATCTCGTTGTAGCCTTCTTCAAAACCAACGCTTAGTTCTTCGCGCGGGTCCTTACCGATACCGGCATATAGCTCAGTGAACATATCGGCCACTCGGCGGGGCGTATCAATCAGGCCTTCTCTTTTGGGATCGTCCCCGATTGCTTCAATAAGCAGTCTGATCGCTTGCTTGATCTTCGCCTCGTTAATCATTTTACTATCCTGCCCATCCCAAAGCTTTTTCGATTACCGCCAGGTCGGCCGGCAATTCCAATATTGAAGGCGGATTTTTTAAGGCAATTTCGGTATCTTTCAATCCGTTGCCGGTAATAATGCAGACGATCCGTTTCCCGCTAAAATCCATGCCCTGCTGCGAGAGTTTGATAAGACCGGCCAGCGATGCTTCAGAGGCGGGTTCTCCGAAAATACCGCCCTTGGCTGCCAGCAGCTTCTGGGCTGCCAGGATCTGTTCGTCACTCACCATATCTATCACGCCGCCGGATTGGTCGCGGGCGGCTGTGGCTTTATCCCAGGAAGCTGGATTGCCAATGCGAATAGCTGTGGCAACCGTTTCCGGATGCTCGATCGGATAGCCGCGCACAATTGGCGCAGCGCCTTCAGCCTGGAAGCCCATCATTTTGGGTAAAATCTTAGACTTTTTAAGTTTGTGGTATTCCACAAAGCCTTTCCAGTAAGCGGTGATATTGCCCGCGTTTCCAACCGGAATAAACAGATAGTCTGGTGCTTCGCCCAGGGAGTCAACAATTTCAAAAGCTCCAGTCTTCTGGCCTTCAATGCGGTAGGGATTAATAGAGTTGACCAGGGTCACCGGGTGCTTTTCCGTAAGAGCGCGAACAGCTGTGAGTGCATCATCGAAGTTGCCGTCGATCATAACAATTTTGGCGCCGAAAACGATAGCCTGGGCCAGTTTGCCTAGCGCGATTTTTCCTTTAGGGATTATAATAATTGGCTGTAGGCCGTTGTACGCAGCATATGCAGCGGCCGAAGCGCTGGTATTTCCCGTAGAAGCGCACATCACGGCCTTGCTGCCAGCTTCAATAGCTTTGGCGATGGCCATCACCATACCCCTGTCCTTGAAAGAACCGGTAGGATTGCAGCCTTCCAGTTTAAAGTACAATTCAGCGCAGCCTACCATTTTAGCCAGCGCATCCACTTTCACGAGGGGAGTCTCGCCCTCTCCCATGCTGAACATAGGGGTTTTGGGGGTGATTGGCAGATAGTCTTTGTATCTGTAGAGGACGCCTGATTTAACCATATTATTACAAATCCTCCACTCGAATAAAATTACTTATTTCTTTTACCACGTTTAATGTGTTCATCTCTTTAAGGGCTTTTTGCAGTGCCGCCTCATTGGAAGGATGGGTCATTATAACTATCTCTGCGGATTGGGTTGAGAAGTCTACTTCTTTCTGTATACAGGCCGATATGCTGATTTGATTATCCCCCAGTACTCGTGTAATTTGAGTCAAGACACCGGCCTGGTCAGCTACACTCATTCGGATGTAATAACGGGTTACGACTTCCGCCATCGGCTTGATAGCTCTCTGTAAGGGTAACCATTTTATTCGAGGACCTGAGCAGAGTAAAATATCCTGGGCTACTGATACAACATCGGCAATAACTGCGCTGCTGGTGGGTTGAGGTCCGGCTCCCCGGCCGTAAAATATGACATTGCCTACCAGGTCGCCTTCCACCAGGACGGCGTTGTAAACTCCGTCTACCTTAGCCAGCAAGGCATCTTCAGAGATAAGTACAGGGTGAACACGTGCTTCGATCCATTTATCGTCCTGCTTGGCGATAGCCAGCAGTTTAATGGCGAAGCCTAACTCCTGTGCATATTTAAAATCGCGGTAACTTAAACGCGAAATACCCTCGTGATGGATGTCGGACGGACGTATGCGGGCATGAAAACCCAACGATGACAGGATTGCCAGCTTATAGGTGGCATCGATCCCTTCAACGTCGTCCCGAGGATTGGCTTCAGCGTAACCCAGTTCCTGTGCGTTCTTAAGCACCTCTGCAAAATCGGCGCCTTCTTTGGCCATACGGGTTAGTATGTAGTTGGTTGTACCGTTGATGATGGCGTATATGCCGTTGATCTTGTTAGCCACCAGATCAAATAAAAAGGGACTGATCAGGGGAATGCCGCCCCCCACGCTGGCTTCATAGCGCACACTCACATTGTTCTTCTGTGCCAGCGCGAACAACTCTGCCCCTCTTTTGGCGATTACTTCTTTGTTGGATGTCACTACGTGTTTGCCAGTCTTGAGCGCTCTTTGGTGGTACTCAAAAGCAGGATGCTCCCCGCCTATGGCCTCCACCATAATATCGATGCCGGCAGTGGAAAAGAACTCGTCTTCATCGGTTGTGAAGAGGCCAGGATCAAACTGGCAGGCTATGGGTCTCTTTAAGTCCTGGGGAAGTACCTTAATTTTCTTTATCTCCAGCGGGCAGCCTGCTTGTTCAGCCAGAGCTGTCGCCTTTTCCTGCAGTACTTTGGCTACCTGTCCGCTTATCACTCCTAGACCCATTATGCCGATACCTATGCTTTTTCTATCCTTCATCACGACTGTTCCTTTTTAACGTTTGATCGCTTCAGCAATAGCCAGTTGTTGCAGGGTCGGATTAAATAGGTCGGTGATTCTATCTTTATTGGTTAACCAGTATATTTGAAACCATTCGTTGGCTTTGGCGTCAATAAGTGTGTTGCGGTCTGTTTGGCTAATTTCCCGATTTTGATCAATGTCGTGGACTTGAATTAGCCAGACCGGGCCTTTGGTGGTCTGGTTAGTATCTTCTAATGGACCAATGACGTTGTTAAGGGCTAAGGTCACTTTGCCGTTACTGTCGAATACTGCGGCATCAATAGCCTCTCCCAGAGTGCCCTTGGCAACAAACCCCAGGTCGCCGCCGTTAGTAGCTGCATCGATATACTGGGAGTTAGCTTTTGCCAGCGAGTCCCAGTCATTGCCGTCGCCGCCCGTGGCCAGTTTTATTCCTATGTCCTTAGCTTCTGTTTCATTCCCCAGAAGGATGCCGTAGATATG
>CAITCX010000046.1 GCA_903890885.1 uncultured Dehalococcoidia bacterium | reverse complement strand
GGCATTAATTATTCCTTATTCTATCATTAATATTCTTTGCATGTCCCCCTCGGAAATTCTCCAGAATTCGTGCCGGTGGAGGATATGGAATGACAGTCTTTGCTATTGCAACATATTCTCGATACTGCGGGTTTTCGGTTCACAGCGATGATAGAGATGTATTTTTAGGCATTTAGCCGGCTCAAAATTATCTTGACAATCCTTTTAACCGGTGTTACTTTTAATGCAATATATTTTGCACGTAACTTAAGCAATTTCCATAAGAAGTGCAGAATATTGGTTATTGGAGCCGCTTTTAGAAAATGCCCGTTTTTTAAAGGCGGAAATTAGTGACTCTCTATTTATTAAGGAGGAAAAAATGAAGAGATTTTGGTTAGTTTTGCTGTCACTGGGGTTGATTATGACCTTCAGTGCGTCGGCCTTCGCGGTCGATGTCAAGTTTAGCGGCGAGTATGATGTCGCCGGAGTGTATTTAAATAAAACTACCGTAGATAATGGTTTCGAGTACTGGGTCGGTAGCACAGGCAGACATCAGCCGAGCACCGCTTTCTATGCTCAGAGACTGCGCATCGGAACAGACTTTATCGTAGCTCCATGCCTGAAACTGGTCACCAAATTCGATGCTATGGACAGAATCTGGGGCGGTGCGAGATCAAATGCAGATGATTCCGTTTTTTATAACAATTTTGCGTACAATCAGGCACCATCAACGAACACCGGAGGAACAGCAGGAACCAGGGCGGAAAGTGAAAACATCGTCATGGATAATATCTATGTTGAGTATACTTCACCCATCGGTTTGTTCAAGGTTGGTTACATGCCGGATTTCACTTTTGGAACAGTTTTCGGCGATAGAAGCAATGGAACGCCTTCCGGCCAAATCCAGTATATTGTACCGGTAGGACCGGTCGTTCTTCTTGCCGGCCTGGCCAAAGAAGTTGACAATAGCTGGAGCGCTGTCAGCACCGGAACCAAGGCAAAGAGAACCGACAGAGATTTCGATTCTTACCGGTTGGCCGCCGTTTATAACTTCAGTACCTCTCAAGCCAAGGGTGAAGCCGGAGCTCTCTTACTCTATGACCGTGATGCGGAGTATAGAGGTATGGCGTCTGGTTCTTTTCTGATGAACGCTTACAATTTAGTTCCTTATTTTAAGGCCACGATTGGACCGGTAGCCCTTCAGGGAGAATTAAACTGGGGATTCGGTGATGCAATGAAATTTGAGGGTTACACGGGAAAAACTAACGTTGGCATAAGCACTTTGAGCGTATTCCTTGATGCTACCGCCAATTTAGGTATGGTTTATGTAGGCGGCTCCTTTGCTTACGTTTCCGGCCAGGATATCAACAGCGATAAAGTGGAACAGGGCGTTGGCAATACCGGTGGTCTGGATTGGAATCCCTGCTTGATTCTTTTCAACACTGATTTAAATTACTGGGCAGGCGATATTTATGGTCACAGCGGGACGATAATCAATCAGGAAATGCAGAATGCCTGGTTCTTCCAGGGCAGAGTTGGTGCGAAACCCACACCCAAAATGGATGCCATGCTGTCAATTTCTTACGCGACGGCCGACAAGAAAACTGTTCCTTACTTTGATATTGGTATGGGGTACGACACCACTGGCAACGGCGGCTACGGTTTGGAAGTTGATGTTACCGGCACTTACAAAATCACCAATAATCTGTCCTATATGCTGGGCGCAGGTTATCTCTTCACCGGTGATTACTTCAAGGGTATAAATAATTTCCCAATGGGTGGCGCCAAAGTTAATGATGAATTCATCGTCATCAACAAACTTACTCTTAGCTTCTAAGAGCAAGGGCGTTATTGTTTAACTGTTAGATTACAACCCCGGGAGGGCGGGTAACCTCCCGGGGTTTTTTAATGAGACTCGCTGAAAACGAACGAAGTGAAGTTTGTCCCTACCACCTGAAGGTGGCGGGATAATTCGCTCTAAGATTTTCCGAGCACTACGTTTCGGAAAATCAAGGCTCATTAAAGCGTTAGTGGAATTACCCCGCAAGCGCAATTTAGCGCGGCTATAATATCTCCCTCGCGATAGGGATCGTAATGTTCCCTGCCCATCAAT
>CAITCX010000045.1 GCA_903890885.1 uncultured Dehalococcoidia bacterium | reverse complement strand
TTCATTGAACAAATAGTACGGTGGCCTGCTAGTGTTTCCTGCGGCGGCTGACAGCAATGATGGCAACGAATATTCCGGCTACTACCAGCGGGATTATTAGCCTCACAATAATATCCATCCATAATTTGGTCAAAGACAAACGCCTGCCTGTTGAATAAAATCTCTGGCTTTTATCATATACCGCCGCCGCGAAAGGTACAATCGTATAAAAAAGGCCGGCTGTACACAGCCGGCCCTGACGGTTCCGTTTAATTTGCTACTATTTGCGCTTGTCGAAGCAATCCCTGCAATATACGGGCTTGTCGCCGCGGGGCTGGAAAGGAACCTCGGTATCTTTTCCGCACTGGGCGCAGACCGCTGCGAACATCTGTCGGGGACCCCTGCTCATACCACCCTCACCACCGGACCGCTCGGATCTGCGAGTCTGACGGCAAGCCTGACAGCGCTTGGGTTCATTGGTGTAACCCCTGGTGGCAAAGAATTCCTGCTCTTCAACTGTGAAAGCGAAGGATTTGCCGCAGTCAGAACAAACCAATGTTTTTTCCTCGAATGCCATTTGGATGACCTCCTAATATTATTGTGGCTCACGTCAGGTCATCCGGTGCTCGGGGAATCGCAAGGATCTAGCCAAGTTGGGATAACCGGGACAGAAACCTCTTCGAGCATATTAAAACAAAATAATTTTTTATGCAAATATTATGACTTTTCCACCAGCTCCCGGCCTTCTTCAAAAGCCTTTTCGAGGGCCTCCGGGTGCTTCATAATGTCGTCCCGGGCATCTATGCCAGGAATCAAAAGCTCCCCGCAGTAGCTGACATCCAGTGTCCTGAAGAAGGTTTTGATGGTGACCAGTTCGGCCTCAAATAGATTGGGAATGCTCCGGCGGCCGCCCACCGAAATCAAAAAGCCCTTGCGCTGGCGAACGTCTCCCAGCGGCGGGATTTTTAAGACGTACTTGCGCGACCACATGGCCTGGCAGCGGTCTATCAGGGCCTTTAACTGGGCGGAAACGCTCATGAAATGCAGTGGTGAACCTATCACTATACTGTCGGCTGCTTCCAGTTCGCGGTACACTCCCTGCATGTCATCCTGAACCATACACTGGCCTTTCGCCAGGCAGGCGTCACAGTGCCGGCAACCCTCTATTTTCAAATCACAAACCACCAGGGTTCTGGTTTCCGCGCCAGCCCTGACCGCGCCTTCTATGAACTTCTCTAACAGCCTGTCGGTATTGCCGCCGCGGCGGGGGCTTCCGTTAATGGCCAGTAATCTCATGCCGGCTCAGCCTCCAACAAGTTCAATATGGCCTTTTCCCTGGCCGTCATGGCGGGTTCCATGGCGGCTTTTTCATGGTCGTAACCCAGGATATGCAGCAACCCGTGTACAATCAGGGCGGCCATCTCTTTTTTAACGGAGTGGCCGCGCTCACCAGCCTGCAGCACGGCTTGAGGATAAGAGATGATAACTTCACCCAGGTGCAGCAACCCGTCCGGAGGGCCAATAAAGGACTGATCTTCGCCTTCTTTGTTTTCCTGCATGGCAAATGAAAGCACGTCGGTCGGCTGGTCCTTGCCGCGGTAGTCGCGGTTAAGCGCCTGTATCTGCTCCTGCCCACTGACCACCAGGCTGATCTCTATGGTGGATGGAACGTTTTCGGCCAGCAGGGTTTTTTCCATGATGCCCTGCAGCCAATCCGCCCCTGCTTCAACCTCTATGCCTTCTTCAATCAGAATGTTGATTTCCATGTTTTCTCTCGCATCGTCATTACTTTCTGCTGTATCCAGCTGGCAGACAGCCAACTTCAGCTATTATATAACTGACGTGCCTGCATAAGATAGTCCTTTTTATCAAAACTGTGACAACTTTTTCTGATTGTAACCGATCGCAATCTTTTATTTCCCGACTTCTATCATTTAGTGTCCCAGAGTTTTTAAGGTGATATGATATTTACATTTTCCCTTTAGGGCACCTCTATAGGTGCGCTCTTGCCGTAATTGGCTGCCAGTAAGCCGAAGTCGGCAATGTTGACTATCCCGTTACGGTCAAAGTCAGCCTGGGCATAATATCCTGCCAGGTCGGAGCTTTTACCGTATATAGCTGCCAGGATACCAAAGTCGGTGATGTTGATTCTGGTATCATCATTAGCGTTGCCTTCCAGCAGAGTGCCCATATTTAATCCTGTAGAGGGAGCATTGATAACTACCCCATATTTAACACTGGTTAGACAGGTGGGAGTATATGCGCTGATGTCATAGGTGCCGATAGGTATTGCAGTGACCGTGGCTACAGCAGTGCTGTTGTCGCCTTTGGCCGTGGTCAAATTGTCAATGTAGAGCGGGGTACCTGTCAGAACATCAGTGCCGGGAGTGAAGAACTTCACAGTTAAAGGCACTACCCAGCCGGTATCCGGACGGGAACCGCCCTGCAAGGTGACACTGACATCAACGTTAGCTACTTCGAAGTAAGTGAACTGGTCGGCAGAACTAATGGCACTGGTCCCTTCAGCTGTCGTCACAGTCACATCTACGGTCCCAATCCCTGCTGGAGTAATTGCAGTAATCTGGGTGTCCGACTCTGTAATTATGGTAACGACAGTGGAGCCAAAACTAACCGCCGTAGCACCGCTAAAGTTTTTTCCTATTATGGTTACAAAAGTCCCTCCGGTTGTCGTGCCTGAAGTAGGCTCAATACTGTTAACCGTGGGAGCCGGTATATTAATAGTCCACCTGGCCACGCAGGTCATATTAACTGCAGACATGATGGCTGGAACCTCGGGATCCCAACCTTCAAAACTATATCCGTCTTTGCTCGGAGCAGTCGGAGCGCTTACTGCCGCCCCATAGTCAGCCGTAATGTTATCTACACTGCTGCCGCCGTTGCTGTCAAAGCTGATCGTAT
>CAITCX010000044.1 GCA_903890885.1 uncultured Dehalococcoidia bacterium | reverse complement strand
GCCTGCAAAGGGAGTGGTCGAGTTCGAGGCTTGCCCTGTTCAGTCTGCCGGGGTGCTGGTTCCGTGCCTCAATCAAAACGACTGGAAGTAAAAATTCCAGCCGGTGTTGAAGACGGCTCGCGTGTTCGCATAGCCGGCAAGGGAGGGGCTGGGGCTGATGGCAGCTCACCTGGTGATCTGTTTCTAGTGGTTTCTTTGCACAAACATCCTGTTTTCGAACGTAAAGACAATGATCTTTATGTGGATTTGCCTGTTCCTCTGACCACCGCAATCCTCGGGGGTGAGGTGCAGGTCCCGACTCTCAAGGGCAGTAAACTAGCTCTAAGAATCCCTTCGGAAACTCAGAATGAAAAAGTATTTCGTTTGACAGGGCAGGGTATGCCCGTACTGGGTTCACTTGCAAAGGGAGACTTATTAGTAAAAATCAAGGTAATTTTGCCATCTTCCCTTTCAACGGAAGAAAAAGCCTTGTTTGCCCGGTTGCGAGAAATACGTCCCAACTAAACTCATATGACGTGAGGAGCGTGATGAGAAGAATGGAAAATGAGCCGCGTTATGTAATTAGTGTCGCTGCCAGATTGTTAGGAATTCAAACTCATACTTTGCGTTATTACGAGAGAATAGGCGTCGTCGAACCTTCCCGGTCGCGCGGGAACATTCGTCTATATTCCGAACAGGATCTAGAGCAACTCCGACATGTTAAAACTTTGATAAATGATCTAGGAATCAATTTGGCCGGGGCGGAAGTTGTGCTTCGAATGGCAAGGCAGATTGCTGAGTTGCAGCAGCGTGTTCTGGAACTGGAGGCTGAATTGAACGAGATGAAGGGAGGAAGGGAATGAGACAGGAGAAATTTACCGAACATGCTCAGGAAGCGTTAACGGCGTCTCAAGAGTTGGTGCGAAACTATAAGCATAATCAGTGGGATGTTGAGCATATCTTGATGGCTTTATTGCAGCAGGAAAATGGTATAGTCGGCCAGGTGATGGATAAAATCGGTATAGACCTGGCAGTGGTCCGGCATAAAGTGGGAGCCGCACTGGAGAAAATGCCCAAGGTTAGCTATGAGACTGGACAGATTTATGCTACACCTAGAATCCAGTGGCTTTTCCAGACCGCCAATACTGAAGCACAACGTCTTAAAGACGAATATATCGGTACAGAGCATATGTTGATTGCGATATCCGCAGAGCAGAATGGTGAAGCTGCCGGGATTTTACGCGAAGCGGGGATTGATCAGGAAAAGGTCTATGCTGCTTTAAAAGATATACGGGGAGGGCATAGAGTCACAGACGCACGGGCGGAGAGCAAATACCGCTCACTGGAAAAGTACAGCCGCGACCTAACCGAGTTGGCCAGGCAGGGTAAACTGGATCCGGTCATAGGCCGTGAAGAAGAGATCAAGCGGGTTATGCAAATACTGACCCGGCGCACTAAAAATAACCCGGTTATTGTAGGCGAAGCTGGTGTCGGCAAGACTGCAATCGCTGAAGGTTTAGCTGAAAAAATTGTTGCAGACGATGTACCAGATTCCCTGAAAGGTCGTAAAGTGGCTTCCCTGGATATGGGTGCGCTGGTGGCTGGAAGCAAGTTTCGTGGAGAATTCGAGGAACGGCTTAAGGCGGTCATGGATGAGATAAAAAGCTCAAAAGGTGAGGTTATCCTTTTCATAGATG
>CAITCX010000043.1 GCA_903890885.1 uncultured Dehalococcoidia bacterium | reverse complement strand
GTGATCGAGGAACGCGGTCATAAGTCCGTTTTTAGCGTACCCAAAACGAGTAGCCAGCGTTGGAGAACAATTCTCGTGAGGACAGAATACTATGATAGGAAAATTCGCCAGAACCCAAGAGTGGGCTTTACAGCTTTATGATGCAGGTCTAATCGCTTTACCTTGCTGGGGCGGCGGTAAAGCCCTGCCTGGCACCAATTTCCGTGAATTAGCCGATAATCCTCCACCTAGAGAAACTATAGGATCAGCAGACTACTCCGGCGGTCTCTCCATCCTCCTGGGAACCTCTCATCCCTGCGGCGGTTTTGTGACGGCGCTGGATATTGACGCAGGGCCGCGCACTTTACCTATCTGGCCGGAAGGGTTGATTTTGGCAGAGGCTGGTACGGGTACGGGTAAGTGGCACCTGTTTCTGACTACTCAAGACCGTCTTTTCGGTCAAATCAACCTCCGCGACGACAACGATCGGTTAGTAGCCGAAATTAAAGGCTACGGCCTGGCACTAAGAAGTTGGCCCACTAAACCACCGGACAAACCCCGCGGTTATCAAGTCGTTACTTTTGCGGGAGATGGTTATCGGCAGTTACCGGATCTCTCTTCATTGGAGCTGGCTGAGGGTTTGCGCGATTACTTGTCTCTTTGTTTAGCTACCAAAGTCCATCTTGAGAACCATCATTCTAATATCAAACAGCATAATCATATACCGGTTCCGCTATCTCCGGGCCTGGCTCAAGAAGTTGAAGATGAACTGGGTCGCAGGGGTATTCGTTTGCGCCCAAGCGGTAAAGACGGCTGGCATTCGGGCAGATGCCCCTTTCATGAGGATACTAAACCATCCTTTTCAGTTTCCTTCGTCTTAGGCGCCTGGAAATGCTGGACCGGATGCGGTTCCGGCACTTTGCGCAGTTTAGCCTGGCGTCTGGGAATCCATTCCGGTTATGTTAAACATCACAAAGGCCATCTCATAACTGGTTGGGAGGTATGGGGATGATCCTCCGACCACAGGGTAATTTCTTAGGGAATGGCGTCCTCCGCGGCACCGTCACCGCCTATGATGACCGGGGAGAGCCTTTAGGTTGGGAGCAATACGGCAACTGGAGCGCCCCCAATTTTAGAGAACAAGCCGCTAAAAACCTGGCCGCCAATACCGGTATCAGTATCGAAAAAGCCCAGGCCATGCTGGCCCAAATGTTAAAGGTGGCTCGCAAAGAGGCGGATACTTCTCCTGAACCCGCTGACCATCCCGTTAAATCACAGATGAAAGCCGGTTTCCCCGGCCTGATCGATATCGTCAAGCAGGATGATGGAAGATTGGCTTTTTTAATTAAGGAAAATGGCTCTCTTATCACCCGCCTGGAATGGAATAACGACGGCTCCTGCTATATCCCGCCTGCTCAGGAACACCTGCCCTACCTGGTACCCCGCGAAACCGAAGTCCGCAGAGCTTTCCGGGAAGATACCGACTCCGCCCTATTTGAAGCCCTCTTAAACTGGCACAAAAGGGCCAGTAAGCTGGGTGATGAATCTCACTATGAGCTGGTTGTCCTGTATGATTTCCATACCTATCTGGCTGACAAGAGTGATTATTCACCCTATCTGGTGTTTCAAACCATTGATTCCGAGCGAGGGAAAACCCGTCAGGGATCTTCTATCGCCTGGGTAGCTTATCGAGGGATAGTCACCGAAACCCTCCAGGAAGCCAACCTCTTCCGCTGGGCGGATTCTCTGGGTTGTACCCTCTTCTTTGACGTCAAAAATGTTTGGCAAAAAGCCGAGAAGCGCGGCTCGGAAGATATTTTGTTGGGTCGCTTCCAGCTGCACGGTCCTAAAGTCGCCCGGACTCTGGATCCCCAGGCCGGCCCCTTTCAAGGCGTCGTCTATTTTTCCGTGTACGGGCCTACCATCCTGGCAGTAAATGAACCTTTAAGGGACCCTCTTCTCTCACGTTCTATTGTCATTGTCCCCCCGGAAGCCACCGGGAAATATCCCAATATCTACCCCGCAGAAGCTCTCCCGCTTAAAGAGCGCCTGGTGGCCTTTCGGGCCCGTCAACTGGATAAGCCGCTTCCCACAGTTAGCAAACCGGTGGACGGTCGTTTAGGGGATATTCTGCAGCCTATCGGACAAATCGCTTCGTTGATTGGCGGGAAAGTGATGGAATCATTTCCAGGTCTGGCCAGGTCGTTAGCTCAGGAAAGGCTGAGTGAAAGGTCCGAAAGCCAGGAAGCCCGTCTTCTGACGGCCGTACAGAGTGTGGCCCAGGGAGTTAACGACGACAAGCTACCGGTTAATGAAATAGCGGCGGTCTACAACGATGGAGTTCC
>CAITCX010000042.1 GCA_903890885.1 uncultured Dehalococcoidia bacterium | reverse complement strand
TTTGCAAATTTGCTTGATTCCCTGCTAAATTTTCAGCATGGGTATTTGCAGATATTAAATCCCCTAAAGCAGAGGCAAATTTTTGCGTGCTTTCAACGGAATTACCTTTCGCTTTAGCTCCATTAGAGTAGCTTTTGACAATACCATTCATCCAATTGGTATTAACGGTTGTCCACGTATTCGGGTTAGTATAGTCAACATATGAGTCTGTCCAAATCGATCCGCTCCCATATATATTTGTAGCCGAGAATGTAGCATCCGTGTTATATTTTGTTGCAGTTGCTGTGCTCATGTGATTGGTGGTCGTACCCTGAATTGTTGCGAAAGTACCTGCGCTATTATGGAGTTGATTTTGGCCTATCGCATCTATATAATAATTGCCTTGGATGGATTTTGCATTCTGGGTTGCAGATACCATGCTCTTTTTAGCTTCTGATGTACTACTAAATGTCTTTATGGAGCCAATTATACCGTCCAGATCCCCATTATCAATAATCGCCCTCGCAGTATCGCCTTCAAAATTATTAGCCCCACAACCTAAAGTGACAACATCGCCAGATGCATCTGACCACGATTGTGTTGTTTTTGCGTTTCCCAAAGTGGCATATGCAGAATTGGTGTACCCTGTTAAGGAACCTTTTGTAACATCAACCCCTGAACCAGCCGTATTCCCGTCTCGACTGTTTGCATTTGCAAATGCATGGATCGAATCTGCTGCAATTGCATTTAATTTTTCCGTAGCTTTAGCATTAGTGGCTGTTTTTGGTGATAGCGTGTAGCTGCCAGAATAGCTATTGGAATTTTTAATATCAAAACCTACTTCGGCATGATCTCCTGCGTTGTTTGTAACCGAGAAGGTCTCCGCTCTATTACCATTGCCCGAGAACGATTGACTTAGACTTGATCCAATTAGTGCAGTGTTTTCATGTATCTTATCATTGATATTTGCTCCAAGAGTTTCTCCATACATCGCGCTCCCGCTGGAATCCCCTGTACAAGCGCTAATTCTTAGCTGGCCACACCCTACAGAGATTAGACTCAGTAGTATGATGAAACACACTATTATCGATCTATTCGAGAATGTCAATTCAGTATTCCTCCTTCGTATGGATGATGATCGTAATACATCTTTATGGATGATAAATCTAACCTAACGTATATGAATCCGCGAAATCAGTTTTCGACGGCGGGGCGGATTCAATTGCCGCGCCGCAAGATTGCCCGCAGTGCCGAAGCCTTTATCGGCCCAGACGGCGGGCGCTCGGGCGGAGGACAGGCGAAAACGCCTGCCCTGGTTCATTAGTTTACGCACGCGGCACGGATCTCCTCTTGCCTCAATCTGTGCTAAACCCTAGACCGCCTGATAGACACTAATTCTCAATTCTCCGTGGTTGTCTGAGTAACCACCGCCATCGTAAACGCGGGCTTTGAGTGTCTTTCCTTCACCGATAACCACTGCCTCATAGATATGGGATGGATTGTATTCAGCTGGTTTTCCTGTGTTCTTCTCGATAAGCTCACTTAGGTGAATAGAAGGATCGACTAATTCGAGCTGCCCCCATATCTGTGGTGTATCTCCAATTCGCCACTTAGCATAAACGAAACAAGAATCTACACCATCCGGTTCTGGTGGGTTATCCCAAAGACTGCATGTCCCTTCTCCCACTATGATGTAAGGCCGACCCGCATCCAGAAAGAGGATATCTTGGGGATCTGTCCAATCTGCCTGAATAGATATCGGACCGACAAGGAGCGCCCTTTTTTGATAATAGAGGCTGTCGGGAAAGTATTTAACTATTACCAATTTTACTTAATGTTT
>CAITCX010000041.1 GCA_903890885.1 uncultured Dehalococcoidia bacterium | reverse complement strand
TGGATATGATACAGTGGAAATGGTATAATGTGGATAGAGATACTGGTAATAGACTTCAAGTAGGCATAGATGTTTCTGATTTGTATGGCAATAGTTATACATACGGATTTGTAGAGTCTGGATATATGGAGAGGCTTGAATATGGAACTTCCTTTGACGGAACAGCAATAAGCTGGGAGATTGAAACTGGCGACCAGTTACATGTTAAAGATGATTTATTTATGAAGACAAGCCTTACAAGAATAAATGCTGTAGCCGTGGCTAAGAATATTGATAGCGGTATAACATTCACTCATACGATGGATGGCGCGCAATCGAGTAATGATTATCAATTAAGTGTTGCATCTTCTAATAGATATGCTAATGTAATTGCAGATGTATTTTCTACGCCGGGGATGTTTCACTCTTATAAGTTTAGCGGTAGTTCAAGCAGTGAAACAAAAGGTTTTGAACCATTAGTATTCGCATCATATTACAAGAAGGTTCGTGACCACATAAACTAAGGAGTAGATATGGATGACATTTACACAGGCGACTTAACACACGACCCAAGCTTTATGACTTACTTGAGAAACTCAGGGTCAAGGTCAGGCGCTACTCAATCCGCAACAACTTTAGACCAGATAATTCAAAACGCTTTAGCGAAATCTTCTGATAATATGTTTAGGAATAAACAACTCCAACTACAGCAGGCTGGCCTTAACGAAAGCGCACGGCAGTTCAATGTTGGAATGGAGAACAGAGAAGACATTAGGGATATGCAATCAGCAACAGGACTTTTAGGAACTGCTGCGCAGTTAGGAACAATGTATATGTTAGGAGACCCATATTTACCTTATAGGAGACCAATAGAATGAGCGCCTTATCATTATCAAATGACCCAAGATTAACCGCTACTATGCGGCAGAGAGAGTTCTTAACAGGTAATCAAACTCCTACCACTATGAGGAATCAAATAGGCGCAGGGGTGTTACAAAATGCCTCACTTAATGCTGGCCGTAGTCAGGCACTTCAGCAACAGAAAGATGAAGCAGCTGAAAGAATAAGGCAGTTTGAAGCACAACAGGAAGAGGCTAAAAATGTTGCTAAAACTGCTGCTATAAGTGGTATCGCAAAAACTGGTGCTCAGTTAGCTATGACTGACTTGATGGCTGGAGAAAAATCATATCTCAAAAAAGGATATAATAAGTTACGGGATATGTCAACTGCAAATAAAGAAGGAATTGATGTGCCAGATATGCAGCCGGGGACTGCTAGCGCTGTGTATGATGCAAGCAATCCAATACCAAGTGATAATTACAAGCAGTTAGCAAAACCACAAAACTTTGGAGACCAATACGAAGGATTTGCGCAAGGATTAAAGACGAATATAGAGGATGTAACTGCTCCTTCTGCTAACGGACTAATTCCTATTTCATACAATATACCTGACAATGCACCTGTCATAGGAACGTCTATTACACCAGAATCACCTCAAGCAGAAATACCAGAAGCAGTCGGTCCAAGTATGTTATCTCAGGTTGGAAATATAGGAACGAGTGCATTGAATACTGGGTTTAGTATAGCTGATATGGCTAGTAGAGGGCCTACTGTTTCTAATGTTGTAGGCACAGGAGCGGGGGTGGTCTCTGGAGTTAATGCCATTGGAAACTCATACAATGCTGCGAACCCAGTTCTAAATGAAGCTGGACAATTAGTTCCTGGGACTAATGCGGTTGCAGGAGCAGGTAGCGCATTAGGAGTAGTTGGGGACGCAGTTCCTTATGTGGCGGCAGCGCCGGGGATTATTGGAGGAGTAAAACAATCTTGGGAAGGTGGAGAAGATGGGATGGGTCATACAAATGCTAGGGAAGGAAGTAATAATGTCATTAGGGGGATTATGTCAGCAGTCCAACCTGCGTATGGTGTTATAAACGGTGCATTTGGGTTAGCAAATTCCATAATTAAACCGAACCAAACAGGACAAG
>CAITCX010000040.1 GCA_903890885.1 uncultured Dehalococcoidia bacterium | reverse complement strand
CATAACTAGCCTGGTAGCGTAATCCGCCGGCCCCACCTCCTCCAGAAGTGAAATGTAAGATACTACCGCCGCCGCCGCCACCTGCAAAGAGCGAATAACAATAACCTTTTCCGCCACTTCCCCCGTCATAGCCCTGTCCCACAGTGCCGATACCCCCGCTATAAGCAGATGTCCGTACAGCACCTCCTCCTCCAGAGCCGCCATTCAGGCCCGCTGTAGTTCCGCCGCCGCCGCCGCCAATTGATGTTATTGAGCTGAAAACACTGTTCGTCCCATTGCCACCTGCATTTGCACCGGAGCCGCCGGAACCGCCCTTGCCCACGGTAACTGTGATTACCTTACCGGGAGTCACGCTATAACTAGCCTGGTAGCGTAATCCGCCGGCCCCGCCTCCTCCGGAAGTATAACCTAAGATATTCTCGCCGCCGCCGCCGCCACCTCCTGCTACTACCAGTACCTCAACCGAGGTAACGCCCGCTGGTACAGTCCATATGCCACTAGTAGTAAATACTACTTGCACTGGCCTACTTGAACTGCTGTCGGCAGCATAAGCCGGCGACGGTTGAGTCTGGATAAAGGTGGCTAACATGAAAAGAATGGCAATAACGCTGAAAACTGTGAAAACCGATTGCCGCTTCATCTTTGTAATTGTCATGGACATCTCCTTCTCTCTGTTTTTCTCCGTCTTAGAAACAAAACGAGACTTCAAAATGGTGGAGGTTTAAAATTTACACTGCCGATAAGATATTTATGCCGAGTATAATGAAGCTGGATGCCCTAAAAGATGTGATTTGGTGTTTTGGTATTTCCGAGGGTACACCATATTTTTTATTCTGTCAACCCGTAAGATACAAAGGTGCCAAAGAACTATCGGACAAGTCAAAATCAATAAAGATATGGAGTAGCCTCCAAGTTTTATTTAGAAATTATTTAGCTTTCCCCGCGGATTTTTAGATGTTCTTAAGTAGATGCGTGTTACATTATAACTAAATCCGTTCTAGACTAAACAAATGAAACAAATGGAACATTCAAGGAAATGGCTTACTATCAGTGACATTGCTGAGTATTGTATGGTTGCCAGGGTTACAGCGCGGTGATGGATCAAGGGTGGCAAACTGACAGCAAGCAAGTTACCCGGCGGTCATTATCGGATTAAGTTTGTGGATTTCAGGGTGTTTCTGGAGAGGTGGCATATACCTGTCGAGGAATGGCTCTTAGAGACCGAGTCTAAAAAGGAAGGGGGTGATTAGCATGGCTGTTCAGACTTCAATGGCGCCTTCAGGGCTGGCAGAGGTTCTCGATCGTATACTGGATAAGGGTATAGTGATCGATGCCTGGGTAAGGATATCCCTACTTGGCCTCGAGGTCCTCACTGTTGAGGCTCGCGTGGTCATCGCCGGTGTCGAGACATACTTAAAGTATGCCGAGGCGATTGGGCTTACCGCTACAGCTTCTTAAGTCCGATGAGACATATGAGGGGGATTTTGCCAGGGCATCCTTGGTCACACTAAGCGTGCCTTGCCAAAATCGCATCCTCAAGCGTGGGAGAGGTAAAACCACCTACAGACGGAAAAAGTTTCAATCATCTGGAAGTGAGATATTAGGGGGCTGCCCCGGTCATTTCTAGCACAGTTGGGAGGAAAGGACAGAACAACTATAGTAATTCAGCCGCGTCCTTTCTCTTGTAAAATCCAAAAGCGTTGACAAATTATACAAAAAAGTATAAAATTATATTCTTCTGATGGGAACATGTACATTTAAAGTTAAATATGTTCGAAAAAGGCAAACCTTGAGAGATCAGGGGACGCAAAGCCACGGGTCCTTTGCCTATATTGCAGCAGAGGATAGCCGGGTTACCGGAACGAGTTATGCTTAGCCTTTCTCTTACCGAACACAAACCATCTGTAGCACATGTCTGCTCACCTGAATATACAAAAGATTTTGATATTGAAGCGGCAATATGTGGCTCCCGATCGCTTTTCCTCAAAGAGATCATCTCCCTGTGAATCACTATCCGCTGCCGCGGGGTGAGTGTCAGATCCGCTGAGACGCATGAT
>CAITCX010000039.1 GCA_903890885.1 uncultured Dehalococcoidia bacterium | reverse complement strand
GCCTTGACAGATTTACTGGGTGGTACGATCGCCTGGGAGTCCTTTAAGGCAAACTGGCGGCCGGTATAGTGATAGGCCAGGAAATCATCCCAGAGTGATCTGGCCGCAAAGCAGTTGGCGATGGCCGTGTATGACTGGGCCCCGGTGATCGAGTTCTGGTACAGTTGCGAGTTAGGGAAATAAATCGCGATCCCTGTAGCTCCGGGTTTCTGGGCGCCGTGCTTTTCGGCAATAACCGACTGGCTTATGGCCGCAAGCACGGCGTCGGCTGCCTGGTTGACTTCAGTATTGCTGTTTTTTTGCTTTACTATCTGCAGGAAGTTGCCCAGGTCTATATACGAGGGTGGCACCTGGCTTCCAAAGACGCTTGTAAAGCTCTGTGCAAATGTACGGCCACTGGCCAGCGACTGCTGTTTGGCTTTTTGAAAAGTGAAGGCCAGCTGGTTCAGGCTGTCGTTTACCTGGTTGATTTTGGAGAGGTCCACTGCGCTTAAGGTGGAATCCTGTCCGATCTCATGCGCAAGCTCCTGTGCAGAAACATCCGGTGTGCCGCCGAACGGCGAACCCTCACCCAGGAAATCTGCCCGGGCTCTGCTATCCGTAATGCGCTGGTCATCATCGATATAATCTTGTACTATGGCACGGCCAAGCTCTGCCCCTGACATATTGGGGTTTTCGACAAGCTGCTTCAAAAAGCCGGCGTATGCCCAACCTAAGGAAGGCTCAACCTCTTCGGAAGCCACCGCATACCTGGCATGCGGCTCCAGGGCGGTGAAGACCTCAAGCTGTGCCATCAGGCAGGCATCCAGGCCAACTAGTTCGAACTTATCGATACCGGTTTTAGTACGGATTTGACCAAGTGCGTTATCAAGTTGATTCAAATAAAGCATGTTGCCCACGCGGGTGCCCAGTGGCGTGCTCTGGTCGCCGCTGCTTTTGGGCGACGGGTCAGTCCAGCCGCCCGGCCAGCCCATGCCATGGTCGGAGAGGATGAGGACATATTTATCAGACGGGTATGTTTGAATCGCCCAGGTAGCGAAGTCGATTAAAGTCTGTTCCGAAGCCATGTTTAACTCGCCGAGATCAGCGATCTCCTGTGAATTCAACTTTCCCAGGTTATTATCCCTGCTGATTAAAAAACGCTTGGTGCCGGTCCAGTTGCCATCGCCGCTGAAGCCTCCGTTGTAGCGATCTATTTGCGCCACTATCTTGACCAACCCTGATGAGCCGACCTTTTCGGCTTCGTTCAAGTCCATATCGATATCTTTTTCCAGTATCCTGTCGTCAGCATCCTGATAGAGCATGACCAGCCATTTTTGACCGCTGGCAGCCGGTGTAATGGAAAGTGCTTGTGTGGATAGGGCGTTATCCGGCTGTGAAGGTTCGATAGCCGGCAAAGACTGGTTTTGCAGTTGGTCCAGGCTGAGGGAATTACTACAAACACCCGAAAAGAGGAGGAAAACAATTATGATCACTGCGATAATGAGGATAAGGAAGAAACATCCCATGTTTCCCGCCAGACAGCCGCTCCTACCTGAAGAAGCTGTTCCCGCGCCCGAACTGGCTCCGCTGCCCTTATTGCCACCTATGAACAACCCTGCCAGGCTGCCTATTAACCCGATCAATCCACCTAAATTGCCCAACCCGCCACCGGAGTCCAAGCTGCCGCCTGTGTCATAACCGCCACCGCTGTAAGCACCGCTGCCCTGGGATTCACGGCGTTGGGGCGTGCCAGCACGCTCACGTCCACCGGGCGG
>CAITCX010000038.1 GCA_903890885.1 uncultured Dehalococcoidia bacterium | reverse complement strand
CGACAGGCCAGAGATAATCCTCTGGTAACATCGCCAATGGCGCCATGTAAAACAATTAAAATTTTCTTTGGTTTCATCATGAATGTTTCATTATAATGTATAATTCAGTCCCTTGATATAGGACTCCATCAAATCATCAGGCATATTATGACGTTTAAGTGAACGGCGCCATCTTTCAATTAGTCTCATCCTGCAGTTACTATAATCTGTTTTCTGATTGATGCGATAAGATTTATCAAAATCAATAATATAAATATTAGTGCCTTGCAAAAGAACATTTCCTAAGTGCAAATCACTATGCATAACACCGAGCTCCAGCATATCGCAGGCCAGTTTGCCCACGGCATAAAAAATTTCATTTAGCTGGGCAAAACTTAATCTCCTGATTTCAACCAACAGGTTTTGCGATCCTTCCAGATATTCATAACCAATAAATGCCTTGTAACGCCAGGCAGATAGTTTTTGTGAAACGGCAAATAATGGCATGGGAACTGAAAAATTTTTCTCTTTAAGATACAATGTATTTTCAAATTCTGAAAATGAACGCCATTTTGGCCAATTGATACAGGGGAAGTAATAAAAGCTTTCGGTGATAAACCGAGCAATTAATCCGCCTCTTTTATACTGCCGAACAATTACTTTCCGGCCACCTGGCAACTTGGTCACCCAGAAAGATCCGCGGCTGGTTCTTACTTCGTCAGAAGTATGGGACCCCTCTTCTATCTGCAATTGCTTTTCGACTAACAACTTTAGTTCACTCTCGTTAAGAGGCGGCAGATTTTTATGTGTCAACCATTGCATGTCGCCACTAAGCTGCATGTTGTAGTTTGTTTCAGGCATTATTCATTCACTGCTAACCATTCTTTGGAAAGTTCCATCTGTTATAGTTCCAAACCCATTGCTCAGGATAAAGCTTGATCATACTGCCGACATCATCTGCCAACTGCTGTGTCAGTGCTCGTTCATCGTCAATTTTCTGATCACCATCCCAAAGTAACCTTGAAATCAGCTGAAAGGTCATGGATTCCACTCTCATACAGTAGACGGCCAAAATTGGCGCACCGGTTCTAAGTGCTATTTTGGTTGGTCCAACAACAAATTCGGTAGGGTACCCTAAAAAGGTGACCAAATGGCCTTTGCGATTATCTGCTCTTTGATCCATTACAAAGCCGAGAGGTTTACCTTGACGAAGCGTTCCAATCATTTCGCGTAATATCGACTTTTGATCGTTCCAAAGAAGTTTAATTCCTAATTTGGCTCTGCTCTTATCGATTACCTTGGTGAGCTGTTCAAAATTAGTCGGCTTGGCAAGCGCTACAATAGGTTCATTGATGGCTTTGAAAATAGCATACGCAGCATGTTCCCAGGACCCTAGATGTCCCGATATGATTACAACACCCCTATTCTTGACAAGGACATTCTGAAGACTGGCCTTTAGTTCGTCCATTCCCTTCAAGACAATCTCTTGAGGCACAAAGATACTTCGAAATACCTCAAAGGCCTCTATAATCTGGTGGCGCATCACCTGCCGCTGAAATTGGACAGAAGCCTTGCTGCCAGGCGGTATTCCATTGATTTTATAAATATTTACAGCAGTTTTACGATTTTCCTTGCCCAGCAGCGGATGAAGCAAAAGCAGCAGCAAGTCAGCCAAACGTCCATGCCATTTAGATGGAATCACTCCTAAAACATAGAACATTGCCGTGAAAAACAAATATGTTATAAATCCAACAACCCTGCGTATAGCGCCCATATTTAAACCACTCCTAGCTGATCATAGTGCCTGGGTCTAATTACATTATATCTAATTATACAATGATTACTCCTTAAGGAGTTTTTTCTAATTTCCTGTTTTCCATATCATTTTGCGCCTGCTTATAATCTGCAAGTTGCCCGATATCCAACCAGTATTCAATAATGGGAAAACTAACCACTGTGTGATCGGAATCGAGAAGACGCTGAATCAGATCGGTCATATTAAGATGTTCGCCACTTGGTATAAATTCATAAACTTTTGGCTCAAGCAAATAGATGCCGGCGTTGACCAGGAAATGCATTTGTGGTTTTTCTTTCAAGGTACATACACGCGTTCCTTCACATTCAATAACACCGTATGGAACTTTTATATCGTATTGCCGCACCGCTACCGTCATATCGGCGCGATTTTCCCGGTGATAGGCCAGCATCGCCCTGAAATCTATCTGGGTTAGAATATCGCCGTTGATAACCAGCATTGGCCCTTTAGGAGCATCCATCAAACCTAAAGCTCCGCCTGTGCCCAATGGCTTGTCTTCATTTACATAATTCAACTCAACTCCATAAGCACTGCCATCTCCGAAATGGTCAGAAATTTTTTCCGGCTTGTAATGGGTGGTCACATTGACACGCCGGATGCCAACCTGACGTAACTGTTCAATCACCAATTCCATCAATGGCTTACCACCCACAGGCAACATTGGTTTGGGCAGATCATCAGTGAGAGGCCTCAATCGCGTACCCATTCCACCAGCCATGATTACAGCCTGCAGAGGTAAATCCTGTTTTGGAATTAAATCATCCAGCATGACAAGATCGACAACCCTGTCGTCGTCGTCCAATACAGGAAGCTGACGCAATACATTCTGATGTAATAATTCAAGCAATTTCTCGCGTTTTTCGCCTACCTTTGCTGTAACCGGTTTTGGGTACTTTGAACTGATTTTCCTTCCCAATAGTTCACTAATGGGCAATTCCAAGTCTCTGCCTGCCAAGATAGCACGTCGTACATCACCATCGGTTATGGTACCCAATAGACGTCTTTCCTTGTCGACCACCAAGGCAATACCGCAAGCCCCCCGGTCAACACATCCCATCGCGGCCCGGATTGTTTGATCAAGCGAGATGAATAGAGATTGTAATTGTGTGTAATTCATGCGCGTGGACCAGTCATCGAATATTTATATTGCATTCCCTTCACTTTTCCTGGATAGAATTGCCTCTGCGACTATCCAATCAAATTTTGTATCTATATCAAGCGAGTCTTCTTCATTCATTACATACTTTCTAATTTTTGAGAAATTACCCAACTGTCTTTTTTTCAGGCTTTGCACATTCATCACGTAAATAGCACCATTGTACTCATACACAACAGGGCAGTCCTGGCGACGTGTAAAGGTTCCCGACTTTGACCGTGTGAGAAAACCTTCATTGTTTTCCTCAAACAGATTAAAATACGGGTTTGCATTTGTAATTTTCACGGATACTACCATGTCCAGCTCTGGTTGATATAGCGAAAGGGCTTCCCGAACGTGTGTTCCTGTCCGGAATGGTGAGGTTGGTTGGAGCAATACGACTCTTTCGTATTTAATTCCCCTTTGCTCGTAAAAGTCAATGGCATGGAGAATTACCTCATAAGAACTGGCAGTATCGGTTGCCAACTCACACGGTCTCTTGAATGGAACATCCAGGCCATATTTCCTGACAACACGGATGATTTCATCTGAATCCGTGGAAACACAGATGTCTTCAGGTGATGCAACCGAACAAGCCGCATCCAAGGTGTAGTATATAAGGGATCTGCCGTTAAGGGGTTTGATGTTTTTACCAGGAATTCCCTTTGATCCGCCCCGGGCTGGAATAAGTATAAGATCGTTCATGCAAGTATCACATCATACTGGCTATGGGAATGTTGTAGAACTTTTTTTTGAGCAAACCGGCAGGCTCAACGGCTGCTATTTGTGATACAATATGATGCACCGTGCCATCCTTTTCATAGGGATTTTTAGTGTTCTTCAATAATTGATGAAATTCTAATGATATAGACTTATTGGTTGCAGCCTCTATTGAAACGGCAGATGGTTCACAACTCACCACACTTTCCGCCATTACTCGGCCTTTCTGCCGGTCACCAATATTGACCGTGGGTACTTTGAATGATGGCGCTTCCACGATACCGCTGGAACTATTACCAATTACCGCGGTTGCATACTTCATGGCTGACAGATACTTGAGTGCGCCCAAGGAGGTTACCGCAAGACAGCTCTCCGGTCGCTTTTCTGCATATTCGTCAATCAGATTGTTGATTACCCGGCCGTCTGTATCGGCATTGGCCTTTGTAAAGATCACATTATGCTTGGGAAATGCATCCAGGGCATCCAGCAGCGACTGAAATTGCCCTTTCGATGAGTCTTTTTCCAGGGTCACCGGGTGAAATGTTACAAGGAAATATGGCTTTTCAAGATTGAACCCGATGGATTTCGCCAGATCGCTGCGTGCCATGAGCGGCATGCGCCGGATGTTTTCAACACCAAGGGAACCAACATTGAAAACCCGATCCGGGGCTTCCCCCAGTTGGATTATGCGCTGACGGTATTCTTCACAACCGGCAAAATGGAGGTGCGACATTTTTGTGATCGAATGACGGAAAGCCTCATCAATGGCACCTTCTGTGGTTTCACCACCATGAATATGGGCAAGAGGAACCCGGCAGACCTGAGCAGAGGCAGCCATACAAAATGTTTCAAATCTGTCTCCTAGTACTACCACCATATCGGGTTTCAGTCTTTGGAGCGCCGCACCATAGCCGATCATGGCAAGTCCCATGGATTTACAGATGGCCGCCGGTGTGTCGCTGGACAGGAGGATTTCTATGGTTTCATCCGGTTCAAAACCGTCCGCACGGATTTCCTGGATAGTCATGCCAAATTCTGGTGACAGATGCATCCCGCTGGCAATAATCTGCAACTCCAGTGTTTTAGATGACTGGATTTCCTGCAGAACACTGCGTAGCAAACCGTATTCTGCACGAGTCGATGTGTAAATGCATATTTTTCTCATTTTTCTTCTTTATCGTGTGCTTGAATTTCAAAACAGTAAAATTTAGTTCAATGGATGTCTCTGTATCGCTAATTTGCAAGTCGTCATCAAAGATTCAGGCAATATTTACCAATATTATCGGTACGTAGTGTTATTTCCTTTTCTTATTCAAAATCTTGCTTGCGTAAACCAGACTGACGGAGAATGGACATGAACGTGCCATATGGAATTTCACGTTTTGCCGCCGGTACAATAACGGTAAAGCTTTCAAGTCGAAACTTCTTGTGGCTGCCTGTTTGGTCTACCTCGACAAAGCCATGCGAATGAAGCACAGCAATTATGTGCCGCGATGAGTACAGTTTAGGCATTTATAGAAGCCTCGCCAATCAAAGCATCACCAACATCATGAAAGACGTACGTAACAGAATCGTCCTTGAGGTAAAGCTCTACAGCATCTTTAAGATTTGTAACAGCTTCATCAATGTTTTTTCCAAAGCTGGACACATCTACGTTTAAACATTGGGAAACAAAATACTTTCCTTCACGATAGACAACATACTTTAAGCTACGCATACAAACACCTCCTGATTATGAAAACCATAGGGAACAAAGGATATCATAAACAAATAATTTCGTCCTTATAAAAATCCCTCGACGCTTTCATTTTTAAGATATCATCCCAACGCATCGGACTGATTCCTGTACCAGGCCGCTTTATCGTAAGGTTTTCTACGGTAAAGGCTTCTCCCTTTCGAATGCTTCTTGCGGCGACAATGCTTTTTCTGGCAACGGACTTATTTTTAAATTCCGATGGCGATGGTTTCTTTATCCCCGTACCCAATGCTTTTTCAACGTTGCGGATCGCCTGCACCATCGCTTTCAGTTCATCAGGCTCAAGACTGGCTTTGTGATCGGGACCAGGAAGGTTTTGATCCAGGGTAAAGTGCTTTTCAATAATAGTTGCTCCCATTGCCACCGCGGCAATCGCTACTTCAATGCCTGGTGTATGATCAGAGTAACCAACAGCTACTCCAAAGGCATGGCCAATCGTCAGTATGGCTCTGAGATTGACATCCTCAAACGGCGTTGGATATTCAGTATTGCAGTGAAGAACGGTAATATTTCCTAAAGGCGTGCCAGCTTCAGTCAGAAGATCCAGGGCATCCTCGATTTCCCCCAGATCGGCCATACCGGTGGAAAGGATCAGCCGTTTTTTCAATGCACCCAGTTTTTTCAGATAGGGCAGGTTGGTGATCTCGCCTGAAGGAATTTTGAACATTTTTAACCCCAGCCGGTTCAACAGATCGATGCTTTCCAGATCAAAGGGGGTTGATAAAAACTGGATGCCTTTTTCCTGGCAATGATTTAAAAGTT
>CAITCX010000037.1 GCA_903890885.1 uncultured Dehalococcoidia bacterium | reverse complement strand
CCCTGCAAGGTAACATTGATATCAACATCAACAGTATAGGTGAACTGGTCGGCGGAACTGGCGGCGCTGGTTTCTCCGGCTGTCGTCACGGTTACGTGCACTGTACCCGTCCCTGCCGGAGCAATCGCTGTAATTTGTGTATTGTTATCAAAGGTGAAGCTGGTGGCATTATCGCTGCCAAATTTCACCTGCGTAACTCCAGTAAAGTTATCTCCTCTGATGGTTACGATGGTTCCGCCGGTGGTCGGGCCTGTAGAAGGCGAGATACCGGCAACCGTGGGAGGCGTTACATAATAAGTTACCGTATTATCGGTAGAAGTAGAGGCCCTGTTGGGATTGCCGGTCGCATTGTGAGCCACTCCGGCGGCCAGGCTGGCAGTCAAAACGCCCTGGGCCATCCCGCTGACAGCCACATTGTAGGTGGTGGCGGAACCAGTCAAAACAGCCACTCCGCTGCTGAGGGTGACATCGGCGGCACTAAAGTCAGTCACATTTTCGCTGAATACTACGGTGAAGTTGATGGGTGATCCATTGGTGGGATCAGCTTGACCTGCGGCCTGATTGATAGTCACTGTGAGAGCCGGGTTGACCGGTGTTAATTGGAAAACTGTGACGCCGTAGTGCTGCATTTTAGAATATTTGCCGCCCCAGGTCATCTGATGGTCGGAATAATCCCATGTATCGTGCAGATAAACAAGGTTACCAGAAGTATTATAGCCAAATCCGAGCATAGTATGACCTTCGACCTGAATAAGCACCGGTCGCCCGGCATCAATTTCAGACTTATAATTGGCAAAGGTGAAACCGTTTCTTAATCCATGATAACCAAGTATGTATTGGCTAAAAACGGAGGTTACAATATATCCCCTGGAGTCGGCAAACAATTTCATCCCGTGTGCCCCATCTCTTTGACTGGGTTCGGAGCCGGTATAATCGTAAAGTGGTGATCCGTCGGTATTAAAATAGAAAGTCGTACCCCCATCTACATTACCGTATTTAGCCTGGTTAGTACCCATGTAGTCACCTGAGCAATCGCCTAGAACATGCTCGGGCCAGCTGTTAACGAAGTAGGGATCAGGACCTGGATTATTATAGGCTATCCAGTAATCATCCACATGCCCTTTTATTGACCGACTATCTATGTTCAGGTGAGTAGCACTTAACGGGCATTCTCCAGTACCCCATATAGAATTGTCCTGGGGACAAACACCACCGTTGGTTGGGCCGGTGTACATGTTATTGTAATTAGTACGGTCATAATATCCGAACAGCATGGCAGCCGACGTGGCTGAACAGCCATAGCTCCAATTAAAAGCAGGTACTGAAGAGCTGGCAACAGAATTGATGCCTGCCTCAATATTTGGATCCGGCACTATTACTGATTCGACCTTAATATCCGGAGGTTTAACCGGACAAACTACTTCATCAATCAATTTTCCATCCGGTCCAGGAAAGGTTTTTACCAGATGGGGATTGCCATTATTGGCCAGTGCGGGCATCGGGGAAACCATGAAGCTGCCTGCGGCAAAAGACAAAGCCATGGCAAATATGAGTGAAACAAATAATATAACTCTGACTTTCCGCACTGATCGCATCTCCTTTGCCTTTCAATTAGCTTTGGCCAACAAAAATCGCATTAACAGCTTCCACTTCTAATAACGAGCTGATAAATCCAAATTTAAGTATTGGATATTACTTTTGTTTTAATACATTCATCATGAGGGTAACCATATCGTTTGCTCCTCGTTTCCAGATGGATCGCCAAATAGCCTGGATATTCATTGGTATTAACTGCCTGTTTTCAGGCGATAATACCAGCTCTGTTCCAATCACTCTTGCCTCAATCGTCCAGGTCAAATTTCAAGTGCTTCTCTGACCTTTGTTCTTTTAATAATGAAACAATTTAGAAATAAGCCGTCTATCATTAAGTATAGCTCGATTGTTTATCAAATCAAGTAAAATTATTGTAAAAATATTGTAAATAGTGGTAAATATTTTTCCATTTTTCTCCCCCTTTACCTATATTATAACCATCAATACTCACATATCCCTCTCTTTTTGGTACTTTCTTCTCAAAAACCGCACAATCCAGGACGTAAGTGGGTAATCCAGTCGCAGCAAGAGAGTCCGAGCATAGAGGACAAAACGAACCACACTGTGGATAAACTGGCGGGCTGAAGACTATATGCGGATAAAAAACTTCAAGATAATGGATAAGGCGGTCATTAAAAGATCGAAGGCGTTTTTCTCTTTTTCAGAGAGTTTTTCCGGTTCCAGGGGCTGCCAGGTGGTACTGTTGACGGGCATAGAGAGGAAGCTGCCCAGTTTGCCCAGGAGTTCAGTGGAGTCTTTGGTTTTATACTGTTCATAGACCTGCAGCATAGCCTGATCAGCTTTATTATCTTCAATTACTATTTCTTTGGGCTGGTTCAGGGATTGACGATATTGCCGGTACTGCTGGTATTTGAGGAATTCACCACGGTTCAACCAGAAACCGTTGCACCGGGGGCAGCGGGCCAGGATCAGATCTTTGGGCAAAAAGGGGTCATTGAGTTGAATCAGTTGGGTTTGGTCCCGGGGACAATGGAGTTCTGAATTATTAATTAGTGACACAGCCTGCAGTGAAGCGGCGTTTAATAATTCTATTTTTGCGGCCTGGCCCTGTTTAGCCGAATACAGCTCGTAGCTATCGAACCAGATACCCCCACACTGGGGGCATTGATCTAGCATCACGGTTTGCCCGTAATGGGATTCAGCTTTTACCGGCTGCATTTCGATCCTATCGTTTGGGCAAATCAAGACCACTTTAACCTCTATTTTTCTTTAGCCAGGGCATTAGCAATTATCTGGTTAAGTTTGGCTTTATCCGGTACTTTGCCGGATACCACCAATTGCTCATTGATGACCAGCCCTGGAGTAGACATAATGGGGTATTCCATGATCTTTTTAATTTCCCTGACGTGTTCGATGCTGGCCTCGACCCCCATCTCTTTGAGGACTTCCCTGGTGAGGGTTTCCATCTGGTTGCATCTGGCACAACCGCTGCCCAGTACTTTGATAATCATATTTACTCCTTTTCCTGGTAACCAGGTTTACATAATATAATTGAACAGGTAACCGACGATAATGATGCCGGACGCGACTACGCCGATAAAGACCGCCAGCAGCTGCCATTTAAGCACCCGCCGCAGAATAATGGTTTCAGGTAAGGAAAGACCTACCACCGCCATCATAAAAGCTAAGGCGGTGCCCAGGGCGGCCCCTTTTTCCATTAAAGCCTGAACCACCGGAATGATGCCCGCGGCATTGGAATAGAACGGGACGCCGATGAGGACGGCCACCGGGACGCTCCACCAGGCCCCTTTGCCCATGATGGAGGCCAGCACTCCCTGCGGGACATAGCCGTGGATGGCGGCGCCGACGGCGATGCCGCCCAGAACGTACAGCCAGACTTTGCCTAATATCTCCCGCACGGCATTCAGACCGTATTTAAAGCGGTCTGTCAGGGTCAGGGAGGCCGTAGTCTCAGCATTGTTTGAGTTGCGCCGTTCCAGTACCCAGCCTTCTATAAATCTCTCTAATTTAAGTCTGCCGATGATCCACCCCGCGATGATAGCGATAATGAGCCCGGTCACGATATAAATCAAAGCGATGCGCCAGCCAAACAGGCCGTACAGCAGTATGGCCGCCACCTCATTGATCATGGGTGAGGCAATAAGGAAGGAGAAAGTGACTCCCAGCGGAATACCGGCTTCCACGAAACCGATGAATAACGGGCAGGCGGAGCAGGAGCAAAAAGGGGTGACGATACCCAGAGCAGCGGCCAAAACGTTACCGACGGATTCTCTTTTACCGGCCAGGATGCTGCGGGTGCGTTCCGGAGTGAAAAATGATCGGATAAGGCCTATGCCGAAGACCACTAAAACCAGCAGCATGAAGACTTTAGGCGCGTCGTACAGGAAAAAGGCCACGCTGCTGCCCAGATGACCGGCAGCGGAGAGTCCCAATACCCGGTAGGTCAAGAAGTCGGCTAGAGGCTGCAGCCAGTAATAGACGGCTATCCAGACCGCCAGTCCCAGGCCCAGCCACATAAATAACCTGTATTGATGGCCGCCCGGCCGGGTTTCAGGTGGTGCCGTGCTGTTCATATCATTTCCTACCCTATTTTCCTGGCTGCCGGTGATGGTAATTCTGCGTATACCGGGAAGTATTGAGTGAAGCGGTGAAGTACAGCCTGGATTAATATGCCGTCCAGCCTCCGTCAGCAGTGACAACGGTGCCGTTTATGAAACTGGAGTCATCGCAGGCCATAAAGACCGCTAGTTTAGCGATTTCTTCGGCTTCTCCCATCCTGGGGTTCAAGCCGATTCCGGCCATGGCCCTTTCCATGCCGAACTGGTGCGGATTATTGAGGGTATTACCTATATTGGTGTTAACTGCTCCGGGGGCGATGGCGTTGCAGCGAATGCCCAGTTTAGCATACTGAAAACCGACGTTTTTAGTAAGTCCTATCACTGCATGTTTGGAGGAGGTATAGGCCGCTCCAGCTCTTGAACCGAATAGCCCGCCCGCTGAGGCGATATTAATTATTACGCCTGAGCCGTTTTTTATAAAGAGAGGTAGGGCTTTTCTTATGGCGCGCATGGGGCCGGTGACATT
>CAITCX010000036.1 GCA_903890885.1 uncultured Dehalococcoidia bacterium | reverse complement strand
GATGTAACTGCTCCTTCTGCTAACGGACTAATTCCTATTTCATACAATATACCTGACAATGCACCTGTCATAGGAACGTCTATTACACCAGAATCACCTCAAGCAGAAATACCAGAAGCAGGCGGTCCAAGTATGTTATCTCCGGGTGGAAATATAGGAGCGAGTGCATTGGATACTGGGTTTAGTATAGCTGATATGGTTAGTAGAGGGCCTACTGTTTCTAATGTTGTAGGCACAGGAACGGGGGTGGTCTCTGGAGTTAATGCCATTGGAAACTTATACAATGCTGCGAACCCAGTTCTAAATGAAACTGGACAATTAGTTTCTGGGACTAATGCGTTTGCAGGAGCAGGTAGCGCATTAGGAGTAGTTGGGGACGCAGTTCCTTATGTGGCGGCAGCGCCGGGGGTTATTGGAGGAGTACAACAATCTTGGGAAGGTGGAGAAGGCGGGGAAGGACATGAAAATGCTATGGAAGGAAGTAATAAAGTATTGTCTGGAATTATGTCAGCAGTCCAACCTGCGTATGGTGTTATAAACGGTATGTTTGGTTTAGGGAAGTCATTAATAAAACCAAACCAAACAGGACAAGACATTATGAGTATATTGAATCCATCAGGCGCTCTATCAGGCAGATATGGCGACTCACATCAGGCTGGGGTACTACAGTCCATCAATCAAGGAATGAACAGGATAGGAGATAGCATAGCCGATGTGTTCGGCACAGTAATATGCACACAACTCCACATTCAAAACCGTATTACAACAGAAATATTCAAAGCAGACGGACGATTTGGTAAAATGATGGACGAATCAGAATATAAATGGTATCTATCATGGGGAACGAAGATTGCCCAACGTATGGCATTTTCACAGCTTTATAGTTCAATTATAGCTTTCTTCTTTGTGCCTATTTCAAAGTATATGGCTGGAGAAATGGGTGTAGGAAAAGGAAGTAAGTTTGGGAAAATATGCTTTAAGTTCTGTCAGTTAATGTATAGACTTAGGAGGAAGTAAAATGGGACTCGGAGTAGTAGGCAGCGCAATAGGTGGAATAGGTGACGGGATATCTAAGGGCATTCAAGACTACGGTAACATACAACAGGGTATCGTACAGAAAGCCCAAGCCAATAAAGCTATGGAAGAAGAAAAACTTATGATGGAGCCTATTAAGTTTAAAGAAGACCCTTTGTATTTGAATGCTACTCCTGAGGGCAAGGCATACTTTGATAAGGTGCTTCCTTCTGATGGAGTTGCTAATAGAAGATATTTGCAGCAATTAGCTAAAGATGAAGAAGTAAAAACAAAACTAGGAACATATGCTAAAGAGTCAGGCATAAAGATGCTTGAGCCGCAGGTTATGAAGCTTGGCGAGGAATACAAGGCGGCCGCTGAATTTGCTGCCCAAAACCAAGAAGACTCTGCCGCTCAAATAAAAGCACAAGAATTAAATAAAAAATACACAGAGGCACACTCAAAAATAACAGAGGCTAAAGGTGATGTAGATAAACAACATATGAATATAGCCATGACTGATACCATGCGAGAGTTTTCTGATGTATTAAATAAGAACCCATCCATGAAAGTATTGGCTAAATATGTTGTTAAAGCAGACGATGTTGCAGAATTTAAAACAGTACTTAATACATTGGCTAAATCAAAAACAGGAAATATTACGTCTGTCGCTACGGCCGTTGTTGCACAGCATGAACAGGAATCTCAAAGAACTGGGAAACCAGTAGAAATGAAAAGAGTAGTATCAGATATTGTAAGGGCAGAAAGCGCTATTAAGGCAGCGGGAGTATACGCAGGCATTAAGGACAAACCAAATACTGTCAACTTTAAAGACCCAAAAGGCAAGCCGGGTAATGAGGTAACATTTGAAGTAAGAACAGTAAACGGGAGGAAGGGATACTTCATTATAGGAACTGATGAACGTGTTGAGCCGGGAGCGCTTGGATTGGTCGAAACAACTAAGTCATCAGCTAAACCAACTAAGAATAGCTCTAGGCCAACATTGCCCGGAAGTGGTGGAGCACCTGCTCAATCGTCTGGGCCAAAGACTAGGGCTGAAGCTTTTGATGGATATAAAAAAGCAAATCCAAAAGCTAGTGATGAAGCATTAAATAAAGCGATTGATGCAGCATATCCCAATCTGAAATAGGAATATAAATGGACGAGATAATTAATCCTTTTGCAGAAAGCTCTAACATAAATACTATTGGTAGTGATGAAATAATTAATCCGTTTGCTGCCAAATCTAGTCCATCAACTATGGATACAGTAGTTGATTATGCCAAGAAAGGAGCTAGTGGAGCAGCGGATGTTATTCTTAAAGCAAGAGATATAACCTCTGGTGCTATAGATACAGCTGGCAAGGCATACCTACAAGCTGCAAATACAATAGCCCAAACAGAGACTGCTGGGATTACTGGAGTAATCACCCCGTTTATAGCCCATGCTGCTCAGGCGATAACACGATTGAAGACTGGTCCAAAGAGCACGGCTGAGTATGCGAAGAAAGTTCGTGAAGGTACTAATGAACTATT
>CAITCX010000035.1 GCA_903890885.1 uncultured Dehalococcoidia bacterium | reverse complement strand
TTTCAGCCCGCGTCAGAAAACCAACGCAAACGTCCAGAAATTCTTCCCGCGTATAGCGCGGAAAATACAGGTGGGCTGCAAAGCGGCTAATAAACTCGGGGGTAAACTTACTCGATTTATTGCAGGCGGCCAGGACCTGGGTGTTGAGCTTTATGCCGCGGGTTTTACGGGACTTGGTTTCTATAATATCGCCGGTTTCGAGCAGTCCAAGCAGGACAGAGCGCGTGTCCTTGTCCATCTTGTCGGCCTCGTCCAGTACCAGCACCGCCGGCCGCTGATTAAACAGCTGGTCGGATAGACCGGCGCCGGAGGTCCTGGAACCGAAAGCGAGGTAGGCGTGTTCAGTCCCAACCGCGGTATAGACAGCTTCAAGCATCAATGACTTTGCGCAGGCTGGCGGCCCTTCTAACAGGAAATGCGTCTTGTCCCGATCGGTGACAGCCTTGGCTATCCTGGCCTTAACATCGTCAAAGCCGATAATCAGATTCATTGCTTCTAATACTTCTTCTTTGGCTATACTGATTTCCGATTCATGTTCAGTCATGCTTGCCTGGACCAATTTAATACCCTTTTCTGTAAGTCTGTAATGGTTTGTGCTGCCCTGGCCCGCTGAAAGGCGTGAGCTAATATAAATCAGCTCTTCGGCATGAAGACGCATAATATCGGACCGGCTGGCGCCTACCTGGAAGGATTGCCAGGCGGAAAAACAGCGTTCGGTTTTGTTCTTATTTACGTATTCAGTCTCGTAGGCTTTTTTTAATATTTCAAAGTCGGTTGCCATTTAGTTCTCTCCGTTGATAACTTGCTCCATCGTGTTATTGCCGTGAAATCTGATAATCAAACCCAGCCGGACTGAAAGTTCTTTAGCCTTACAGGCTATAATAAAAGTGTCTGAGCGACTGGTGAAGGCAGGCCTGGCTTGATTTAACGTGTTTGTGAATATCATAAATAAACCTCCTCTCTTTTTTTATTGACCGCGGAAGAATTCCTGGCACGCGCTGCACTTTGAAATTATGTCGATGGCTTCCTGCTTGCGCTGCGTGTTGAACTTACCCTTGCTCTGCAGCATGTTCCCCAGGATGATCCGGTTATAATGGCACTGGGGGCATTCAGAATTATTGACGCTTTGTGGTATAATATTGTTGCTCCTCACTGACTTGGGTTCACCTCCTGAAGCTGGCAGCTGATAACTACCAGCTTCAAACTTTTTACCGGGTTTTTGCATGCTCCTTAGACGCTGACTTAACCTCTCCTCCTTGAGAGCCGTAGCTTAAGCTACGAAGCTCGCTTATTGTTAAATTGCGTGGTCTCCCGCCGGTTTTGCCGACCTTGCTGAAGTGCTCCTTGCCGTGGCGTTCTAATGTGGTTAATCCTCCGAGTCTGCCGGCTCTCTGCCTGATTGTGCTTTTCATAACTTTCTCCTTTTCTGGTAATATAATTGCTAAAACGTCGTTGAGGTGGTTGTCTATGCAAATAGGATTGTCCAAAGCTGAAATGATAAAACTGTTTTTTGAGTCGTTTGATAAAAGAATGGCTGAATTTAAAATGGATAAGTTGTTGGCTGACAATGATTTAAACCCCCGATTTAAAACTACGCTCAATAATTTAAATTCAAACCCTGATCCTAACTTGACGGTAACTGTCCAAATTCTTTCAAATGTTTTTCTTGAAATAATTGATAAAAATAATGAGGCTATCTCAAAAGCTATTTTTCCAGATGTTTAACCCTTTCAATTTCAGAATTGACTTTTTCATATAACTTGCCCATTCGTTTTTGAAGTGCAATGTCAAAATCTTCTTGAGTAAAACAACCACCAGGTTGCAACATGTCTAAAATTGCTTGCTTCTCGGTCGTAAACTCCAGATAACAGGTAAGGCACCTGAAGAGCCCCTTTTTGTTGGCGTCTATAACATGGACGGCTGTGCTTGTTCCGCATTCCGGGCAATATAATAATTTCTGATTCTGATTTTGCATATCTATCCCCTTTTAGGTTGTGCTAGAATTGCCATATGAATATTTGGCAGCTAGTTTCTGGCATAATTGGCATATTGGGTTTTGTTCTCGCGGTAGTTTTGTTTGCGCAGGAATGGAGGCGCTATCATCTTCCTCTTTGTATGAGCCTGAGAGAGGTGATACTTGTTGACCATGATGACAAAAAGGGCAGTTATCTAATTTTGCTATATCTGTCTTTTGTGAATCCGGCGTCTCGGGGAAGAACAGTTTTTCATTTACTATTCGGGACGCCAAACAAAGAAAGGTTTGTACTTGAGCATTATCCAAAAGACTCAACTGGTAATCATTTACAGGTTCAACTGTCCAAAAACCCAAAGGCTGCCCGGGCTGTACCCATCTCTGAATCACTACAACTTCCCCTTGATATACCCCCAAACCGCTCCCGGACCAAATGTCAGCCGGTGTTACTTTACGTACCTCGGTCAGGGCAGAACGGTAAAGCGAAATGTCCGTCCATTCACATTCGGATTGGCTCAGTCGACGTCCACGGAAACAAGCTCTGCGAGCTGCGTCAAACCATCGCTTTAAAAACCGGTATGCTTTATTAGTCGAGTTTTTCATTTTCTAATTCCTTTGTATTTACCGTCTTCCATTTGTTAAAATATGTTTTTATGTTTTTATGTCATGCATAGGAGATATTTGATGTTTGGTTTTCAAAAAGACTCATTGAAGGAAAAGAAGGAAACGATGTGTTTGCCGGTTTATGTTTGTTTACCAGGACCCGGGGATAAACGAAGAGGACTAACAATAGATCAAATAATTCAAATATTCCCAGGGTATAACAGGGATACGGTGAAAGACTGTCTCCGGTTTTTAAACGGACGGGTCTATTGCAAAAACGCGAAGTACTGGCGCAAATCGAAAAAAGGTTATTAACCATTCGGTTTTTCACCTTTCTTTCCGGCTAAATCTAGACGTTTATTCAGGTCTTTAATAAACTTGTTGGTTACTCGGAAATAAATCCGTCCCAAATCATCCCCTTTGGCGTTCTCTTTCCTGGCCGATAATACTATCCCGATACGTGATCTTTTAGTTCTGGCAGCATTAAACGCATCTATTATTTCAGGCCAGCTCTCATGCGGCTCCTTTCCTTTTAAATCTACCTTGACGTTCATGTTGCCTGTTTCTATAATCCAGTTCATTTCACTGCCGCCTTCTCGGTCTGCGCCATGCACTTCAAGACGATGAAATGAAGTTCCGGGAATTCCCGCGTCACCGCTGTCAGGAACTTGCCGCCGCTGGCCGGGGCCAGACCTCGCTTGATCCGGCTCCAGTGGGCAGGATCTATTCCCAGCAGCTGCGATAACTTCCGGTCTGATAACCCTCTCTTTTTCTGCGCTTCCCCTACTGCCTTTATTAATTCGTCCATTGTGTTTTATTCCCCTTCTTTACTGTTGACTTTTACCACGATTAGAACTATTATACCACTGCTTTGAAGAAAGTCAATACTTTATTAGTAGTCTTATACTACATCTTGTTAAAAGTCTACAGGGGGTTAAAATATGAATACTATGGTTGAAGAAACGGTTGGACAACTTATAAAAAGGATCAGAGAGGAAAAAGGCTTGTCTCAAAACAAGTTGGCTAAACTTTCGGGTATAGATAGAAGTTATATCAGCCAACTAGAAAGCGGAAAGCGAGTTACCAGTATATCCTTAAAAACTGCAAGAGCATTATCTAGCGCATTAAAAGTACAACCTGAAATATTTTTATCTGATGATAAGACTCCTATCGAATTACCGCCAAAATCAATCGATAATCTTTTTGAAGAATTTAAACAGAAATTTGAGGCCCTCGAAATGATAGAAGTACCCATAAAGGGTTATATTCCGGCTGGGTATCCGTGCATCAAAGAGGAAGGCAACCTGGGTTTCGCTTATGTGGCCAAGGAATCCGTCAAGATGGTTCCGCAGCCCCAGGCTTTGTATGCCTTGCTGGTGCAGGGCGAATCACTGATCGGCGACCAGATCTTCCCGGGCGACCGGCTGCTGGTCAAGCCGCAGTCAGAGGTGGATGTCCAGGGCAAAATATATATTTGCCGCATAGGCAATGAATGTACGGCAAAGCACGTCTCTGCCACGCCAGAGGGCAGGTACCGCCTGAAAGCCACCAATGACCACTTTGAGGATTTAGAGCCCTCAGAACTTGAAATCCTGGGCCGCGCCTTAAGGAATCTCGGCAAGGATACCGAGCTGTGAAAGAAAAGAAAGGAGGATAAGCATGGCAGAAAATAAGCCTACTCCAAAGCCAATACCTTCTACCCCTGCACCAATAAGGCCTTCGATAAAATCAGGCGGAACACCAATCGAAAAACGTTGATGGAGTTGAATGATGGCTAATAAAAAACCAATGCAAAAACCAAAACAAGACGTTCCAAAACCAGCAGTGGCGCATCTAAAAGCCTCGGATAAATCAGAGGCTAAAAACAAAAAGAAGCAGTAAAAACACTGTTTCTATGGCGATGGCTGGAATCATCAATCTTACAGCCAAACCTTTTCTTTTTAATTTGCTTTGATTTTGTTCGAAGGAATCTTCCAGGTACGTTAAAATATTGATTTTAAACTGAAAAGGGGTAAGCTGCCAGTACCATTCCCGAATTGTAACCGGATTATCCAGGGTTTCGAAAGTGCGCACCCATAGCGAATATACGGTCAAAATCGCTACCACTGCGTAAGAGAAAACTGAAATCCACCCCAGTGGAGAAGATATAAAATATTTCAGCGGCAAGGTTGAGGTGCCAATAGGTATGCCAAGCCCCAGGCCGACAATAGCAGTGGCTACACTAAAAAGGGTAATGGCTTTGTTGTCTATTGCGTCAACATCAGCACACTGTTTGGATAATACGTCCTTTACCCAGTCAAAGGAAAGGTCTAAAGCGGGCACACTTTCAGGTTTAATATCCGAGGCACTTAAAGAATTGGTTTCCTGATTTTGGTTTATCATGGTCACCTCCATATTACTAAAATATTAGAACAATCGATCTAAAAATACAATAGGGTAATTTTAGCTCATAGGGAAACTGCGGAGAATAATATGGGTTTGTTCGACAAGCTATTTGGTAAAAAAGGGGCACCAAAATCACTAACACTGAAGGAATATAATAAAAGTCATAAATCCAATCCGCCTGGTCCTGATGTCGCCTATATCGAATGGAGCTGTTTGAATGATGAACGCAGCTGCCCCGGTTGTAAAGCTAAAGACGGAATGAAGTATCTCCCTTCAAAGATAAAAGAGGTTGGATTACCGCCATTGCAGGCTTGTTGCTGCGAAGGCGGGTGCCGCTGTATTGGTGTTTATGTGAATAAAAGTGAAATGGGGGCGAAGGAGACCGTTAAGCTGATCCGTAAGAAGGGCGGAATAATTGAGGTATAACTCTGAAATATTTATTGAAAAATAGTTAAAGTACACAAGTAATATACAAATGGGTTTTATAGCTACTTGTAAATTGTCAATTTATGAGTTAACATGAAAATAGAATTATTATACCCGGGCCAAAAATTCAGTATTTATGCTGTGGTTATGAATGACGGAAGCTGTCCGGCAATTGAATTCCTGGAAGCATTAAAGAAAAATAGTACAGCCTCTTTCAGAACCCTGGTTAACATTTATACCAGACACGCCGATCACGGGCACATCAAAAATGTTAGGAAGTCGAGACCGATTGAAACTTTTGATGGTTTATTTGAATTCAAATCCAGCCAAAATGATAGGCTCCTTTATTTCTATCTACTTGGTGGAAAAACAGTGATAAGCCATGGGTTTCACAGTACTCATAAGAAAGCTATGAAGACGGAATATAAAAAAGCGGAGGCGATCAGAACCATCTGCATAAAGGAGTGTGAGAATGTCTGAATATGCTTTTAAATTCAAACAATATGCAACGGAATTAAAAAATGACCCGGAATTTATTGCTGAAGCACTTGCTTTAAAAGTAACCGAGGAAATGCTGGAAATACTTGAGGAAAAAGGGAAAAGCCAATCCTGGCTGGGTGAAAAAATGGGGGTATCCAGGGCTCATATCTCGAAGATCCTTAATGCGCCTCCAAACATGACGTTTTTAACTCTGGCCAAAATAGCCGCGGCGCTTGAAGTCGAACCTGATATTCTTCTTAACTCCGGGGCCAACCTTAAAGATCAAACTAAACCTCTCGGCATGCATGCTGGTACCGCCAGCATCAATAGTATTAATTCTGCCCTGGTCGCTACTAATGCCGGCATACAAACTGGATCGATAATTAATTCAGCTGCTGAATAATAGAACACAGTTTTTAGGAGGATGTTATGAAGCTTTCACAAAATATGAGAGAGGCTTTGGTAAAGGAAATTCGTTTTGCTGCAAATAAGATGAAAAACTCCCCCAAAATCACGGATAAAATGTACTTCTTCAGCGCAGTGTATGGTATGCTGCAAAGAGTTTTTAATTTTGAATACGATCCAGAGTTAGTTTTTATCCATCAGGTAATCCACCAGGCTTTTGATACCATAAACAATAGAGTAAATATGGGCATCCAGAGAGATGTGCCCTCTACTATCCCGGATGATCTTTTCGCCAAATTGGAAGCCTGCTTATTCGAATTGGCAGACAAGATAGAGTCCAACAAAAAGTCATATGAAATATTGGAAAAGATTGCCAATATCGGCTATGTAACCATCGGGAACGGACTTTATCTAAACATTAAGGGTGATTTAAAAATCTGACCCCCATCACTTTTCCCTTAATTGGTTTTGGGAGAATTAAAGTTCTGGTATATTCCTCAAGCTCAGAAGTAGTCCTAAAACCATCTTTGATTTCACAAATTAATAGTTCAATGTTTGAGAGGACAGATTGCTCTTCCGTCATCGTATCGGGGTCCTGGCGCAGATCAAAAAGACGATCATCGATAATTGCGGATAATTGATCGAGATCGATTTTACCGGAAATATACTCTTTAATAGTGTTCAAGTATTCTGAGGCCATTTTATTCCTCCAAAGGGTTAACCCTCTAATTGGGATTATAGTTACAAAATGAATGAGATTTCAAGAAATAGTGCGCCGCAGATAAAAAATATAATAAATAAAATAAAAAGGAGGAGGGGTTGATTTACGCCTTTAATTGCTTTTTCGCTCTTCACCTGATAAGTCTGCGGTCAATGGTTCGATCCCATTAGCGCCCACCACGAGCCTAAAGACGCTGAATTAACCCACAAATTATGGTTCTAGACCGCAGATTTATTGATGACGCGAGCCTGCTAGACCGCAGTATTACATCAGTTATAGAAGAATACCTGATGACCTGCAAGTTAGACAAGAAGTCTCCAACAACAGTATCCTCTTATCAGCGCCGCCTCCGGGACCTCTGTAAATTCTTAGTCAATAACCGGCTGCCACTGGATATTACCGAGATCACTGTCCGTCATATCCGCTATTACCTGTCAGATATGATAGAGCGGAAAAACCGTTACGGCCAGGTACTCAGCAGCGTCACAATAAGCGGGTATTACAGATCTCTCCATTCCTTTTTTAAATGGACGGTGGATGAAGATTACATCAAGCGCTCTCCGATGGACCTGATTAATCCTCCAAAGCTCCCAAAACTTCGGCCTCAGCCATTCAGCCAACAGGACATTGACAATATATTGCTTCTATGCGAAGGCCATTCTTACATAAATATCCGAAATAAAGCCATGGTGCTGGCGTTTCTTGATACAGGCCTCCGGTTGGCAGAGATGGCCAGCATCAAAATGAAGGACCTGAACATCGATACCGGACTGATCAAGATCATGGGTAAAGGCGCGAAGGAGCGGACGGTTAAGATCGGCGTTGTCACACGCAAAGCCGTTATGAAGTATTTGCGTTTCAGAGATGACAGGTATTCTGAGCTTTGGCAGTCTGAGGAACGCCGTCCCATGACCAGAAATGGAATACAGATCACCATGAGCAGACTTTGCAAGAGAGCGGAGATAACGGATGCCCGCTGCGGGCCCCACACTTTCCGACATACCTTCGCGACTATGGCACTGCGAAATAACGCTGGAGAGTTTAACGTCCAGACCTTGCTAGGACATTCGACCCTGACCATGACGCGACGCTATGTTGAGTCCATGCAGTCGGAGAGGGCGCTGGCTGCTCACGAGAGTTTCAGTCCTGTAGATCGTATGCATTAAAACTAAAATAAGCCGGCCCTGATAAGGGATGTACTACCCACAATATCAAGGCCGTAATGGAAGGGGAAACGCGGAGTTGATCCCGCGATTCTATCTCTGTTCTTTTAACCTGTCCACATCCAATACCACTTGTTGGTGACCTGCGCAAGTGGGAGTTGATGCTATGTGTGCTTTGAAAGCCGTGTCTAAACTGTCGAGTGTTTTTTGCATTACTCCAAATTTGACAGTAAAGCTGGAGATAAAGCCCACGGCTGTCAGAAAGCCGCCGCATAAGAAGCTGGCCGTAGCAATCAGAAATGTATAAGTCGCGTCCAAGTTGACCTCTCCTTCTAAATAAGACCCAGTACCTTAAATTTTCCTAATGCTAATTTTTCACTTCGCACTTCAAATACAAGATCATTTTCAGGTAGACTACTCCAGGCCGCGTCCAACCCACCGCTTTGCGCGGAGGCATAACCTGTTGCGTACACGTTGGCAGTCTTTCCCACACATAAATACCCTTCACCAGAGTGAGATGATTCGGCTAGTAAATAATAGTCACGCCCTTCTTGTATCAGACCAGTTGGTTGGGTCAGGGATGTAACAACTAACCGGTACTCAAAAGTGTCGAGTAATCCAAGACCCGGAAATGAACATATTGCGATCAGGTCGTCAGTTAATAGGTCGTGTATAGAGAGAGAGATCTCAGGCCAGGGGTCTGGATAATCCGCATATTTTCTCAAACTCAAGCCGATTGCATTTGGATGGTAGGTAGAAGAAGCCTTAAAATATTGCAGGGAACTCTCTATGTGGGGGTTGGAGTTGTAGCCCACCATTGTATAACCAACTACGGCACCATAATTGGAATCTCGTACATTAGAGCCCATTTAACCCTTCCACTCCGCTAGACTATTCCTGGCTATGATGGAGTTGACCACTTCTTTAAGTTCGTCTATCTCCTCTTGCAAACTCTCCAGGGTCACTTCTGGTTCATTTAAGCCCATTCTGGCACTTTTAGCCATCGCTCGCGCTTGTAATGTCACAGGATATCCCTCAACAATGTCCTTGTTCTCATCGGTGGCTACTTCTACCAGCGTACCGTCCTGATTGCACAGCTGACTGTTAGTATTAACGTAGTAGTCTGGCAAGGCTTCCGCAGGGTCATAAGCCCCTGTTACCTGGAAATGGGGTTTCGGCATCCAGCCCCTTGCCAGTTCGGCGCACAGTTTCCTGTTGACGAGCGCGTCAACTTCGATGAAGTTATACGTGCCATCTAATGGCGATGGAGCCAGATCCTCCGGTCGTGGCCTGCCTTGATTGCCCCCCCAGGTCCTTATGATGGTATGAAATCCTAATTCATTCAGATCATTCTTATAATAAACTCTCATATTTCCCCTCTGTTATCCTAGCGTTATATATTGGTACCAGTCTGATCCGTCATAAATATACATCACCTTCGTATCGATTTGTAAACAAACTTGTTTTGCCGTCATGCCTACCAAAGCGGCGCGAGCTGTGGCATCGGCCACAATATAATCGCAGGGTAATGATCTGTTAAAACCTATCCCACTCATGGCTATACTCCTATAATAATTTCCAAAACTTCATTAGCTGTTGAACAGGAAAAATAAAATGTCGCTTGAAAGTTATTTACGTTTAAATATTCCTGGGTGTATGCAGCGCCAGTTTTAAGGCTGAAACGCGGATCAACAGACTGTGTTCCTGGTACATACTGCAC
>CAITCX010000034.1 GCA_903890885.1 uncultured Dehalococcoidia bacterium | reverse complement strand
TTGAAAATGTTTGGTGATGCGGCCATTATTTGTAATTCTGTTTGTAATTTCACTCAAAACTGTGAACTGAAAATACTAGGTGACGTTGTGTATGAAGTGATTATACGTATTTACAAATGCCTAGCTAACTCACCATATTAATGATCTGCCGGGACAAGCCTTCATAAACACTTCCATAGCCCTGCATCCTGTTATGCTGAGTGGCATCGCCAAAATCGCGATCCTGGGTGTTGATCAGGCTAGAGAGCACTTTTCGGCAAGACTGGATTTTACCTTGAATAAGCATCATCGGACCGGATATATTAGTTGACTTAACCTTCCATCATAAAACCAGGGGACGTTGTGTCTGAAGTGACTTTGATAGCCTGATTAACCCTGGAATATAATTTATCACAGGCCTAAAGGCGACCGCGATTATGCCGGCATATGCCAGAAAGACCCCCATTGAAGATCAGAATTTTCAAGCCTATTCCCGGTCACCCTGATGTATATCTGAAGAACTCTGCAGATGCTCAACAAGGTAATATATGCCAGCTGAAACCTGACTATCCGGATAGTAATGTATTCAATTTCTGGAGTATTTCCGAAGTTATCTCATCCGGCAGAGTGCCTATAAATTCGGCTTTGCGCGCTCGCCAATCCAGGCTTTTAACCTGGTCGGATAAAATAGCCCCGGTTATCGGCATGCCTTCGGGTAGAAGCACTTCGAAGGGATAACCTTTGATTTGGTTGGTTACCGGACAAAAAATTGCTAATCCGGTTTTGCTATTATATTTCTTTGGTGAAAGGACCACTGCTGGACGGCGGCCAGCTTGTTCATGACCAGCTTGCGGACTTAAAGCAATCCACACCATATCGCCGCATTGGGGGACATAAGTTTGAGAGCTTACCATGCTTCATTTCCGGTGGCAGGTCCCACCTCTATCTCATGATGAATATTTTCCGCAGTGACTTTGGCCAGCAGTTGTTCGAGTGTTAACTGAGGTTTTGTGACAGGGGCGATAACCAGTTTCCCATCTTCCGTAGAAATATCTACCGGAGAATCGCTCTTTAAACCAACCTCTGAAGCAAATGATTTTGGTATCCTTAAGGCCAGGCTATTGCCCCATTTCTGAACACGAGTTTTCATAGTTTTCTCCTGTTAATTGTGTCTACAATGAAGATACATCAAAGATCAATATTTGTCAATAAGCTTTTCACTTTGTCACAATATCATGAAACTCAAAGCGGACAATGATTTTTCAGGCCAATTCCCGGCCACCCTGAGGTATAGCTGATTAAAAATCAATCGCTTGTTTCAAGTGTTAAATCGACTATTGACAAGATATGATATTGTGTAATATCATATGATATCATACACTATCAGGAGTTATTAGTGACTGGTAATTTGGAATTGATAGAAGCACCCGAAGTTGCTGACATTCTGCAAATATCTGTTCCCTCTCTAAGGGATTACCGAAAACGCGGGTTGATTGTAGTGGCTGCCAAACGAGGCAACACCGATTTATATGATAAAGCTGATGTGGTAAGACGGTGTTCAATTATCAGAGAAAAACGCGGACAGGGATTTTCTCTAACACAGATAAGCCAGATGTTTTCTAAAGAACAGAGCAACGTGATTGATGTATTTGGATCTCAGGAACCTACACCGGAAATGAACGATCAGGAGCTGCTGCACGGCTTTCTAACTGAGCTTTACCGCAATGCCAGTCCTGAGACGAAGGCGGATGTCGAAAACCTGTGCCGAAAATGGAATGTACGTTTTCGAGAACGCGGCGAATAGCTAATGTATACAGACGCATTAAATTGAGGGTAAAAATAAAAAAAATATAGTAGTAGGAGGAAATCATGGGAACATCTATTGAGTATCAAAAATTAATGACGGAGATTGTTTATATCAATCTTCCAGGTCCGGGTGAACCAACCGTGGGAATGAGCGGCGGTGAATTGCTGCATGGGTTTTTGGCAGAACTTTACAAAGCGCCTGATGCGACCACCAAGAACTTCGTCAATTCTCTTTGTTTAAAATGGAATGTGCATTATAGAGAAACCAGGGGATAGCAGGGGTAAGGATTAACCAGGGAAAAATGTAGTTCGTTATCTTCAATAACAGGAGAAAAAAATAGTGGCAAAAAAAATAGCAGCTATAGACATAGGTACGACCAAGGTTTGTACTATCATGGGTGTTCAGGATGATAAGCATGGCATAAGGATCCTGGGGGTAGGTACTGCCCCGTCTCATGGGATCGAAAAAGCCATTGTGGCCAATGTAGGCCTGGTTAAGGAATCCATCCGTCAGTCCGTTAATAAGGCTGAAATGATGGCAGGCATCAAGTTAACTTCAGCATATATTGGCGTTACAGGCCAATCCATTAGTTCAGCCAATAAGAAAGGTACTATCGCGATTACTCATAACGATCAGATAGTGCGGCAACAAGACCTGAAGAGGGTATTGGATGTAGCATTGAATGCCGATGCTCCGGGAGAAAGGAAAATCCTGCATGTTATTCCCCGGGTTTATACCCTGGATAGTCATGATGTTCAGAATCCTGTCGGCATGCACGGCAATGAATTGACTATCGAGGCCCACGTTATTACCGGCGGAGCAGCTTCTATCCAGAACCTGACTCAATGTGTCAACAGCGTAGGAATCGAAATTGAAGACTTTATCCTGGAACCTCTGGCCAGTGCCGAGGCCGTATTAAGTGCAGAAGAGAAGCAATCCGGCGTTCTGGTGGCGGATATCGGTGGAGGCATCACCAACATCGCTGTGATGAAAGACGGCTGCATCTATCAAACTGCCGTTCTGCCGGTGGCCGGGTATAATGTTACCCAGGATATTGCAACAGGTCTGGCAATCCCGTTTGAACTGGCCGAAGAAATGAAGAAAAAGTACGGCAATCTTCAACCACTGCAGGAGAAGGAAGGCGATAGAGTCTTAAGTGAGAGTGGACGCAGTATATCATATGGTGATCTGCGTGAAATCATGCTCGCCAGGCTGGAAGAACTCATGCGCCTGATAGTGATGGAACTGCCTCGTTCCAATTATGCCAGCTTAATCCCTTCCGGCATAGTGCTTACCGGCGGCTGCGCCAATGTGCCCGGAATAGTAGAGATGGCTCAAAACGTTACTCGTTTGCCGGTAAGGATCGGCGTCCCGACTGCCCTGAGCGGCGTTTCCAGTGCCGTATTAAATGACCCTGCTTATGCAACCAGCGTGGGTCTGGTTCTCTCTAAAATGAAAGTCAACGGTATTGAAGGTCAGCAAGGTACGCAAAATACAGCCGCGGGATTCCGGAAGCTTTTTTCGGCCCCCGCCAAACTATTCCGCTAATTATATAAACTAGCATAAGGAGTATAAGGAGAGATCAAATGTCGAAAACAAGTTATGTTCCAAGTGGAGCCAAAATTAAAGTTGTCGGTATGGGCGGAGCGGGCTGCAACGCCATTACCAGAATGGTACGTGAAAACATCCGCGGCGTAGAATTCATCGCTATGAATACCGATGCCGCTCATCTGGAGATTACGGAAGCTCCAACTCGTATTTTAATAGGAGAGGGGCTTACCAAGGGACACGGCGCGGGCGGTGACCAGACTATCGGCCGCAGGTCAGCCGAAGAAACCCGTGACGAAATCAAGCAGGCTTTAGCCGGAGCTGATATGGTATTCATGGCTGCCGGTATGGGCGGCGGTACGGGTACCGGTTCAATATCAGTGGTGGCTGAAATGGCCAAACATTCAGGCGCGTTAACTGTCGCCTGCGTGACCAAGCCTTTCTCTTTTGAAGGAAACCGTCGCATGCAGGTAGCTGAAGAGGGTATCAGGGATCTTACTTCCAAGCTGGATACTGTGATTATTGTACCCAATGATAAACTGCTGGAGCTTTCGGATAACAAGACCGGCGTAGATGGCGCATTCAAGATTGCAGATGAAGTTCTTTGCAACGCGGTTCAGGCCATCGCTGAAGTTATTACGGTGCCCGGTCTGGTTAACCTGGATTTTGCTGATGTCAGGGCTATTATGAAAGATGCCGGGCCAGCCTGGATGTCAGTCGGTCGCGGTTCAGGACAGAACAGGACAGTCACAGCCGCTAAAGAAGCATTGGCCAGCCCCCTGCTGGATGTCAGCGTTAAAGGCGCCAAGGGCGTCATGTTCAACGTAGTAGGCAGCAGCAACCTGACCCTTTTCGAGGTCAGCGATGCCGCCAAGATTATCGGTGAAGCAGTTGATCCCGATGCCAATATCATCTTCGGCGTCAACATCAATCCCAACATGGGCAACGAAGTTAAGCTGACTCTTATTGCCACCGGTTTCGCCACCAAGGACCAGCTTTCCGGATCTGCCAGAGAACAGCAAATTACCAAAACACTTAAGAATATGAAAACAGAGGGTGATTTCTCGGTCCCCGCCTATATGAGATACAAAGGCAGTTACAAGCGTTAAACAAGCTAACCCCGCAGGTAAAAAATACACAAAAGGCTGGATAATTAAAATATCCAGCCTTTTGTTGACTATTATGAACGCCGTGTCTACAATGTCCTGTAGAGAAGCTTCCGGGGGCACTGTGAATGTTTAAATTCTCCCTATTCCCTAAAGATACGAAAGTCTTCGCTTTTTTTGAGCAGGATGCCGAGAATCTGGTAAAAATGGCCAGGCAATTAAAGGACATGATCTACGTTTGGCAAAACGTAAAAGAAAGAACCAGTTTATTAGCCGATATGGAGCAGGACGGAGATGCTATTACCCATAATATAACGAGGTACCTGTACCGCTCTTTTATAACGCCGCTTGATAGAGAGGACATTTCCGCCCTGGCTGATTCATTAGATAATATTGCCGACCTTATCCACTCAACTGCCGACACTTTGTACCTGTACAAGATAACGGGTCCAACTGAAAAAGCCAAGGAATTATCCGACATTATTCTCAAAGCAGTGTTGGAAGTTCAAGGTGGTGTATTAGAGCTAAATAGCACTATTCGTGAGGATAAGATTCTTAAACGGTGCGTGATTATCCATGAGATTGAGAATTACGGTGATACTGTCTCCCGCGCCGCTTTGGCTGATCTCTTTGAACCTTCCAATGAAATGGACTACATCGTGAAGTGGAGCGAGGTTTACAGGAAAATGGAAGCGACTATCAATGGATGCGAGGTTTTTGCGGACGTACTGGAAGGTATCGCAATAAAGTACTCCTGAACTCCCATAGACAAGCTGGATACCTGGATGTTGGCGTTGGTGACAGGGTATTTTTGAGGAGTGAAAAATATGGACAAAAGAGAAAACTTTCAAAAAATGCTGCAGGAAGACAAGCAAGAAGTCATGTTGATGGGAGACCTGGTGGAGAAAGCCTTAAGTCGTTCAATCGAGGCATTGAAAAAGCGTGACCTGAACCTGGGGCATCAGATAATTGCTGACGATGCCAGGATCAACGAAAAACGCTTTGAAATTGAGAAAAAGACGATAGAACTAATTGCCGCGCAGCACCCTGTTGCCAGTGAGCTAAACGCTATTGTAGCTATATTAAACATAATAATCGAACTGGAACGCATTGGTGATTACGCCGCCGGCATTGCCAAGATAGTGGTCATGATAGGCGATGAGTCTCCACTGAAACCCCTTATTGATATCCCGCGCATGTGCGATATTACTATCGAGATGATACATAACAGCCTTAAGTCTTTCATAGAAAACGATTCTAAAGGGGCTGTCCAGGTGATCGGCATGGACGAAGTGGTGGACAGCATGTATGACCAGATATTCCGGGAACTGCTAACGTTTATGATGACGGACCCCAAAACCGTTAATCGCGCTACGCGCCTGATATGGGTTGCTCACAATATCGAACGCGCCGCTGACCGGGCTACCAATATATGCGAGCGGGTAGTTTACACGGTAACAGGCAAGATGGAGGAAATAGGGGCTTCCAAGTACTAACCTTGTAACTGTAAAATTGCGGATGATAGCCTGGACTACCGGGTTGGAACATTTATGAGAGGAGTCTGACTTAACAGCATCCGCCGGTCAAGGGTGTATCATACTCTTTTTCTGAATCGAGCTCGCAGCTATCAGCTGAAATAGTAACCGGATGCGGTGCCAGCGAACCCCAAAGGTCTGCGGGCTCATGCCTTTTTTGCCTGGAAATGCCGTATTGCGTATTGCCTGCTTCATCAGTTGCCCGGGGTGTGATGGTTATAGTGCCCG
>CAITCX010000033.1 GCA_903890885.1 uncultured Dehalococcoidia bacterium | reverse complement strand
GGCAAATACCCGGTGGAAGCCGTAAAGAACATGTACGATATTGCTCTGGTTACCGAGCGTCATCTCAATCATAATCAAATCCTGGCTAGTTTTGAGCCATATTTGCGGAACCAAACTGATGAATTGATCAGCTATAATGCCTGTCATACCGCTATTAAATTGAACGCTAAAGCCATTGTAGCCGTGACTCAGTCCGGTAGCACTGCGCGTCGGGTTTCCCGTTACCGCCCGCATATGCCGGTGATAGCTATTACGCCAAATAAAGACGTGGTTGGCAGACTGGTTCTATACTGGGGAGTCTATGCTTTTCAGTCAGAAACACCGACTTCTCTAGAAAAACAATTAGACATGTCAGCTAAACTGGTAAAGAAACTTGGGATTGCAAAATCCGGCGACTTGATAGTGATAACCGGAGGAATGCCGGTAGGAGTAGCAGGGACCACCAACTTGTTGAAGGTCCATCAGGTTCCATAGAAAAAAGACCGTAGGTTAGGCTTTGCCAGGATGTACTTCTACTATGTGGATTAGTCTCTTTGTTTAGCTACTTCGTACATTACAACGGCGGCGGCAACTGACGCATTTAGAGATGAGATGTGTCCGCGCATGGGAATAGAAGCAAGAAAATCGCAGTTTTTACGTACCAGATCGGACAAACCCTGACCTTCAGCTCCGATCACGATGGCTGTTGCAGGTTTGTAATCGATTTTGCTGTAGCCATTTTTCCCTGACTGGTCTATTCCAACTATCCAGATATTGTTATTTTTAAGTGTTTCGATGGCCCTGGAGATATTGACAACCCGGGCTACCGGCACATATTCGAGGGCGCCGGCTGAAGCTTTTTCCACCACCGCAGTCAGTCCTACTGCCCGGCGTTCACGAACAATGACCCCGTGTGCTCCGGTTGCATCAGCGGTTCTTATAATAGCTCCCAGGTTGTGCGGATCTTCCAATCCGTCCAAAATGATGAAAAATGCGTTTTGATTTATTTTAGCAGGAATTTCGAGCAGTTCATCGAGATCAGCATATTCTTTGGCAGCGGTTAAAGCGATAATACCCTGGTTTGCTCCGCTCTGACTTAGCCGATCGATCACCTGTCGCTCGACATATTCCAGGAGGATACCTTTCTTTTGAGCTTCAAAGAGTATTTCGGCGATTATCCCATGCCGTTCGATGTTTTTTACAAGCATAATTTTATTAATTGCCCGTCCGGATTTTAAGGCTTCCAGCACAGGATTTCTGCCTTCAACAGTGTTATCCATCCGCATTACCCGCTTTATCCAAAATTTTCATCAGACATTATTCAGTTGTTATACTATTATATAAGGGCTATAATCAACTTACCAATTATAGTAATGGTGAAATCGTGTTCAGAATCATTCGAGCAGCCATTTTCATAGCTATCTTTATCACAGGCTGTCTATCCATGATTGTTCAGGCTGAAGCTCCGCGTGTCACAGTCTTGGAAGCCAGGGGCGCAGTAAATCCAGTTCTGGCAAACTATATTAAAAACGGCATTTCTCAAGCGGAAAATAATGGGTCTCTAGCTTGTATTATTCAATTAGATACCCCTGGCGGACTGGATAGTGCCATGCGTGACATCTGCCAGAGAATCCTGAATGCTAAAGTGCCGGTAGTTGTTTATGTCTCTCCTCCCGGGGCACGGGCTGCTTCAGCCGGCGTATTTATTACTTTTTCCGCTCATGTGGCTGCTATGGCTCCGGACACGGCTATTGGTGCTGCTCATCCGGTTTCTCTCGGAGAAGGCGGTGAGCAGCAGATGTCCACTGAGATGACTGCAAAGGTAGTCAACGATGCTTCAGCTTATATCCGCGGGATTGCGCAATCCAAAGACCGTAATGCCGATTGGGCAGAAAAAGCCGTTAGAGAAAGCGTTTCTGCTACGGCCGTTGAAGCCCTTGATCTAAAATTGATAGACATTGTGTCGCCAAGTTTAAACGACCTTTTAAAGCAAATGGACGGCAGGTCTGTCAAAATGATGGATGGTACAACCGTAGTGCTGCAAACTCAGGCAGCGCAGGTGCAATTTTATAAAATGGGCTGGATTGTGGACTTCCTTTACTCGATAGCGGACCCTAGCATTGCCTATATTTTGTTGGGCATAGGCTCTTTAGGCATTATGGCTGAAATATTCAGTCCTGGCCTTATTTTCCCCGGTATTATCGGCGCCATCTGTATGTTAACGGCTTTTTATGCATTAGGGGTGCTGTCTGTTAACTGGACAGGTGTTTTGCTGATTATACTGGCATTCGTACTATTTGTAGCAGAATTTTTCACACCCGGCTTCGGACTGCTTTTTGGAGGCGGGGTAGTTTCGTTTATTTTCGGCTCACTCATTCTTTTTAAAGGAGGTTCGCCGTTGTATCAGATAAACTGGTGGTTGATCGCGATTGTCATCATCATTTTGGGCGGTTTCGTAGCCTTTGCTGCCACCCGCGTGCTCAGCACCTATCGGCGGCAGGCAACAACCGGAAAAGAGGATCTGATTGGCAAGACTGCTGTAGTAAAAGAAAAACTTGATCCTGAGGGCATGGTTTTATTTCAGGGCGAACTCTGGGCAGCTCGGTCAGAGTCTGGAATAATTGAATCTGGCGATGAAGTACATATTACAAAAATAGATGGATTAAAATTAATAGTTTCCAAAATAATAAAGGAGGAGAAATTATGACCGGGGTTGTTTTGGTTGTTATAGTCGTTATTTTTTTGTTGATCCTGATGCCCAGTACAGTGAAAATCGTACAGGAATACGAGCGGGGCGTGATTTTCAGGCTAGGTCGTTTGACTGGCGCTAAAGGACCAGGTCTTTTCCTGATTATACCGTTTGTCGATCGTATGGTCAGGATGGACCTGCGTGTTGTGACGCTGGACGTTCCTCCACAGGACGTTATTACTAAAGATAACGTGACTGTCAAGGTAAATGCCGTAGTTTATTTCAGGGTAGTGGATCCCCAGAACGCAGTGGTTAAAGTGCTGGACCATATCCGGGCAACTTCCCAGATTGCCCAAACTACTCTGCGCAACGTGCTAGGCCAGGTGGAATTGGATGAACTTCTGGCTTCCCGTGAAAAACTGAACCAGATGATTCAAAAAATCATTGATGAGTCCACCGAACCCTGGGGCGTTAAAGTAACTACGGTTAACATCAAGGATGTTGAATTACCTGAAACTATGCGGCGTTCTATGGCTGCCCAGGCTGAAGCCGAACGCGAAAGACGTGCCAAGATTATTCATGCAGACGGTGAATATCAGGCGTCTGAGAGGTTAGCGCAGGCCGGGGCTGTAATTGGCAAAGAACCTACCACTCTTCAGCTTCGCTATTTGCAGACGCTTACAGAAATTGCTTCGGAAAAAACTAATACCATTATTTTTCCTCTACCCATCGATTTGTTGAAAGCGTTTATAGTTAAAACGAACGATTCAATTGATAAAAAGTAAATCAAACTAGGCTCGATTGTTAATCTGCTAAAATCCCCCCCCGGTTTTTTTATAAAAGCCGGGGGGATATTTATTCTGCAACTACTTTTTGATGTTCAGAGTGGTTGACAGTCCAGAGAGCAGGTGTTAGATTAAAAAAGTTATAAATTTAGGTTAGGAAAAAGCAGTATGAATGTTTTTGATGAATTTTTATGGCGCGGCCTGGTTTATGATTCTACCGAAGGCCTCAGAGAACTATTCGAAACTGAAAAAATCACGGCATATATAGGTTTTGATCCGACTGCCTCAAGTCTTCATGTTGGATCTCTTATGACCATTATGGGGTTGGTACGTTTACAAAAATTTGGCCATACTCCTATCGCGGTGGCCGGCGGCGGCACCGGTTTAATTGGTGATCCTAGCTTTAAGGCTAATGAAAGGCAATTGCTGTCTAAAGAAGAAGTTCAGTCTAATGTGGAAGCAATTAAAGAGCAGCTTAGCCATTTTCTGGATTTTGAGTGTAAGACCAATCCGGCAATTTTGGTGAATAATGCAGATTGGCTGACTACAATTTGCCTGACCGACTTTTTACGAGATATCGGGAAGCATTTTTCAGTTAACGTGATGATAGCTAAAGAATCTATAAAACGGAGGATGGAACAGGAAGGCATTTCTTTTACTGAGTTCGCCTATGTTTTGATGCAGTCTTATGATTTTCTGAAGCTTTTCGAGATGCATCACTGCATTTTGCAAATGGGGGGCAGCGACCAGTGGGGCAATATTACTGCCGGTGCGGACCTGATCCGCAGAGTGCGCGGTGCTAAAGCCCATGCTCTGGTGTGGCCGTTGCTGATGACTTCCTCAGGTACCAAGTTCGGTAAGACAGAGACAGGAACAATCTGGTTGGATGCTAAACGAACTTCCCCTTATCGTTTCTACCAGTTTTGGTTGAATACGGAAGATAGAGATGTGGTTAATTACCTGAAATATTTTACTCTCCTTACCCAGCCTGAAATTGAGGACCTGGCGGCTTCTCTGGCTGCCCACCCGGAAAAACGGGAAGCCCAGAAAAAACTGGCACAGGAAGTGACCTGCCTGGTTCACGGTCTTGAAGCTTTGAACAAGGCTGAGCAGGCTTCGCGTATACTCTTTGGAGAGGTCATCAGCAATTTGAGCCTGCAAGACCTGTTAGACGTTTTTGCGGATGTTCCATCGGTTACTCTTAGCAGGTCGCAATTTGAAGGGCAGGGCTTGTCGGTAGTGGATGTTATTGCCTTAGCTGCCCTGGCCTCGTCCAAGGGGGATGCTAAGCGACTGATCCAGGGAGGCGGAGTCTATTTAAATAACGTTCGGGTTTCGGATATCAAGAATGTAGTCACTTTGAATGAGGCTGTTGAAGGTCAGGCTGTGATTTTACGCAAAGGCCAGAAGGAGTACCGCATGGTGCGTCTCAGCTAAATTGCTGAAAGAAGAATTCTGGTTTGCAATTGATATATCTGGCCCTGGATGCTTGCCCTTGCCAATAATACGAGGTGCAAAACTATGTGGTTAGTCTTGATCGGAACCGCACTGACAATAGCTTGTCTCATCGGAGCTTTTCTAACTTTACGCCGCAAGCGCATTATTGACGACCTGCCAACTTCAAAAACCCAGGGTGTTTTTATCGGAATGACCGAGTTGAAAGGCACGGCCGAGAGCGAAAGTCCTTTCACTTCTTATTTTTCAGACCTGCGTTGTGTTCATTATAAGTGGCAGATAGAGGAACACTGGTCCAAAACTGTTACTGAGACAGTTGTCGACAACAAAGGTCATATGCAGGCGCGTACCAGGACAGAAAGCGGCTGGAAGCAAGTGGCTTCCGGGGGAGAGTCGGCACCTTTTTATTTGCAGGATAACACTGGTGTGATCCGCATTGTACCTGAGGGCGCCAAAATTCAGCCCAAATCCGTTTATAATATCACTTGCCGGAAGAATGATCCTCTTTATTTCGTAAAAGGTCCG
>CAITCX010000032.1 GCA_903890885.1 uncultured Dehalococcoidia bacterium | reverse complement strand
AACCAAGTAGGGGACGTTGATTCCGAAACGTACTTTTGTTCCTGATTTAACTTGTTGATCTCTGAATTGCTCTACTGACGGCTGAACTGCTTACTCCCAGCCATCTGGCAATTTCAGCTAAGGACATCCAGTAATTAATTTCTGGTATCCTTCCGCATAATATCCTTGACAGCACTAGAACAAATGTGCTATACTCAGCCATCAAGATTTCAGTCCGCACTTTAACAATCGACTGTTTTCCCTCCCTTTTGAATGGTTACTCACTCCCTGGATTCGTTTCGACTCGTTTGCCTCTCGTTTGGTACTGGATTTGCCTCGTTTGCCGCTCGTTTACCACTCGTTTTGACTCGTTTTAAGCCGCTTTTCCACTCGTTGGCGTCCCGTTTTTAGCTTCATAATCCTTGTTTTTGATTCCTTTTTTCACTGACTCGTTTCTGTTTTTTGAAACGAGTCGTTATTTTTTATTGGCTGACTGATAGTCTGTTTTCCCGGATATACTTCAAATACTGCTAAATAACACCTCTTGATATTTACTGATATAACTGTTATAGTACTACTATAATAGTAAAGGTGGATGTTATGTGGCTTACTCTCAGTGAAACAGATCCCCGTCCGATCTATCTGCAAATAATCGCTCAGGTCAGAGAACAGGTGCGCAGCGGCCGGCTCAAGCCTGGCGATGAATTACCCTCGGTTCGAGAATTGGCGGATAACCTGGACATCAATATGCATACCGTCCGTAGTGCCTATTTAAAGCTGCGTGATCAGGGTATTATCAACCTGAGATTAGGGCGCCGGGCTACGATTGCCCGGGCACACCTGCCAATCAAGAACGAAGAGGCTGAGGCCGAGCTGCAATTTCGCCTGGAGGAGTGGATGACAGATTCTCTTCTTATTGGACTGACTGCAGAGCAGATTATGCAGATGTTTGAAAAACAGTTGAAACAGATGGAGAAAAGGAGTTAACCATGAAAAATCCATTAAAGCATTCTTTGTGGACACATTTACCGGCTGTAGCTGTCCTGACATATTTTGTTATACGGCTATTCACCTCTGGCCCTTTGCCAGCGCAGGCACCAGTGCATTATACCTGGAACGGCATACCCAACAGCTATGGTTCTCCCTGGCTTTCGCTTGGTCTGGCTCTGGGGCTTTCGCTCCTGTATATCTGTATCTCGGTTGTGCTGGACGAAGCCTGGGTCAAGCATGAAAAGAAGAAGACCTTTAACTGGTTAAGCCTTTTTGATGAAATAACGGTGGCTTTTTTGGTGGGGATTAACCTTGGCTATCTGGATTCCATGCAGACTGGTGGCGGGACCTTTGGCTTCCCGGTCGTCTATGTAGCAATCATAACCGGCGGTGCGGTTATTCTGGCTATTATTCTTGAGATTATGCGGCCCTTTAGCCCTTCACCTGACCAATTGACAGTTGAGGATACCACCGGTTTGGCCGCTGAACTGACCGCTAGATTAAAAAGCCGCCGCCCTTTCATGTACTGGGAGTCGCAGAACCCGTTATATTTTAACTTGCTAAGCATAATTTTGCCCGTCGTTATGACTGCGGGCGCGATTCTAAACTGGAGCAGCAGCGCCTGGAGTTCGCTGATCCTGTTAGTGGTGGGAGTCTTCTTAATCCTTCTATACGGTGGTATACGGACAGTTATTGTTCCGCAGGAAGTTGCAGTACGATTCGGTTTGACCGGCTTAAAAGTCCTCAAGCTCAAGACATCTGAAATTGCTAATGCAGAAATCATGCAGTTCGCTCCGCTGGGTGACTTCGGGGGCTATGGGATCCGGTTTAACGGAAAAATGACAGCCTATTATTTAAGGGGTTCGCGAGGCGTGAAAATTACTACCCGGCAGGGCAGGCAATATTTAATTGGCTCGGATCATCCGGAGCATCTACTGGCAGTCATAAAAGCTGTAGCGTAAGGAAATTGAAATGCTTACACATGGGATCATTATGCCTGTGGATCATCTTCAGCGGTCAACTAAAAATAACTAAATATCCTCTGGTTTCTAATATAGCGGTTAAGGATATTTAAAGTGCCCTTCTCGGGTTGAATATCTTCCTCTCAGGCATTATCACCATCGTCGGCGATAATAACTATCCCTTTCTATTTAACAAAGATGAATTAGTTCTGGCAGGCAGTGCCATCGCAGCCGCAGGTTTTAGCGCTGGCGCAATCGGTTTTCGGGCACACCGCTTTTTCTTCAACAGGAGCTTTCTCTTTACGGTAGTCGGTAACATAAAACCCCGAACCCTTGAAAACAATAGGTACAGGAGCGAAGACACGCTTGGCTTCGCCGCTGCACTGCGGACAGGCAGAGCTGGCCCCTTCGCTGAAACTTTTTCTCTGGTCGAATTTGTGGGCACATTGCCCGCACTCATACTCGTATACCGGCATCTAAACCTCCACAAAATAAAGCGTCGGATAATATTAACAATCAGCAGTGCTGCAAATCCGACACCCACTTAAGTTTACTAAAATACCACCCCTTTCTGCAACACTGCTGACTAACGAGTAGTTCCCAAACTCTTCGGACTCGATTCGTTTCAAATGTTATTTTTTAGTTTCTGATTTCTCTTCACCTTCGATAAGTTTATTGGCCTTAACCTTGATTTGCTTGGGCTTAATCTCCTCAGCTTTCGGCAGAGTCAGGGTCAATACCCCGTTATCGAATGCGGCATCAGCTTTCTCGCTTTTTACCTCTACCGGGATCGTAAGCGTACGGCTGAATGTCCCATAGCGGCGTTCTTTTAGCCAGTATTCTCCTTCTTTGGTTTCCTCTTCTTCTTTATGTTCGCCCTTTATAGTCAGAGTATCGCCTGTCAGAGAGATCTCTACTTCGTCTGGCTTATAACCGGGCAAAGAGGCCTTTACCACCACGTCATCTTTAGTCTGGAAAACATCTATCGGTAATATCCCCCCTTCATGCGCCTTCAAGAAAACAGAAGGCCTCACAAAACTATCTTCGAATAATCTATCCATAGCGTTTCCCAAAGTTACCATCTCAGATAAAGGCTCCCAGCGTTGTAAAGTCATTTTTCTATTCCTCCTGTTATTCCTTATTTTAATTTTTTGGAGCGGGTATTTCGCTCATCGTTTCCATATATTTTTCACCGGCTTTGCTGCCAACTTTGACTATCTTTTGCAGATTGCGGCTATATCCGCATTGCAGACATCCTTCATACCAACCGAAGTGATCGCTGTCCAGAAAAACATTACCGCCGCACTTAGGGCACTTGGCTCTGCTTACGAATCCTCCCCTTTGCATCTCGCACCTCCTTGTGTTAAATTGCTGCATATGAGGTTCTTTACACTTTTTGTCTTGGTTAGCAGTCCAACCTCTCGACTGCTAAATATAGTTTATACCCGGTTTTGTTAGAAATACGTTAGATTATTATTAGAATTTATTAACATTTGCAGGCTTATGGTTAAAATTCCCAGTACGTCATTTGAACAGGTTGATCCTGAAAGCACCCTTCAGTTGATCCTGAAGAGCGCCGTACAGGCTTTAGGCGGGATCTCAGGGGTAGTAGCAGTCTGGAGTGAGGAAGACCGTTGCTTCGTCACTGGGGCGTCATATGGGTTGCCCGAATCAGGATTGGAACGCCTTAAGCCTCTTTTAAAAGAAGCTGCCCCTGGATTGGCTGGTGGTCAGGAGGGTTATGACCTGGTTTCAGAACTTCTGCCCGATCAGGAATTGCCAGCTACTTTCAGCGGAACCAGGTTGGATCCCGTTATCGCCTTGCCTCTCAAAATCATGGAAAAAACCATCGGGCTGATTTTTGTATTACGTCCGGTGGCAGCCGGGACATTCTCAGGAATGGACCGACCGGTCCTGGCGGCTTTTGCGGAGCAGGCTGCTATTGCTCTCCAAAACGCCAGGTTGGCCGCTTTGCTGGCAGAGGAGAAGCTCCGGGTTGAAAGCGTTCTGGAACACAGCGCAGAAGGCATCATGAGCATTGATTCCAGCTGTCGGATACTGGGTTTTAATACCGCTATGGAAAAATTGACTGGTTACTCAAGAGAAGAAGTTATGGGGCTGAAATGTTCAACCCTGTTCTGCTTGTCCGATCCTGATAGGAAAAACCTTTGTATGGTGCAATGTCCTATGGGCAGTGGATCAGGAGAAAAAGCCCGTAGTTTTCAGCAAACTGGAACCATTCGCACTCGGGAGAATCGTTTAGTAGAAGTTGCTTTTACCTATTCTATTGTGCATTCTCCCGAAGGGCGGCCTGTCAACGCTGTAGTCAATGTCCGTGATATTTCAAAAATCAAAGAGATGGAGAATTTCCGGGATATCATTCTCTCCATGCTGGGGCATGAGTTACAGACCCCCCTGGCTATCATACAGGGCTATACCGATACCCTGTCGCGTCCGGATGCCCAATGGGACCCAGCAACAATACAGCAAGGTTTACAGGTCATTGGAGAAGAGGGTCACCGTCTCAGCCAGGTCATGAATAAACTACTGCTGGCCTCCCGTTTAAGCGGCGGGGCTGTTAAATTGGAAAAAGAACCTGTATACCTGAGTTCTCTGGCTGGAAAAGTGGTTCGCCGTTTGAGCACCGTCGCCTCAATTCATCAGTTTGTCCTCGAATTTCCTGAAGAGTTCCCATTTGTTTCAGTAGAACCTAACCTGATGGAACAGGTACTGACCAATTTGATTGAAAACGCAGTTAAATATTCGCCTCGCGGTGGCAAAATATCCATATCAGGCGTAATTGTTAGTGGAAAGGTCAAGGTAACAGTAGCCGACGAGGGCGTCGGCATATCGCTCGGTGACAGGGATCATCTCTTTGAACGTTTCTACCGGGGCGAGAAGGCCCAATCTAAATTTCAGGGAACGGGATTGGGATTATTTATTTGTAAGGCCATTGTGGAAGCACACGGCGGAATAATGGAAGCTTCCAGCCAACCCGCTCGGGGTTCCCAGTTCAGCTTTACATTGCCAGCCGGGGAGTGAAAGATAGAATAAAATGTCGATTAATAAAATACACAACAAAATATTAGTAGTTGATGACGAACCCCGCATGCTACAGTTGATTGCGATGAACCTCAATCTGGAAGGCTTTGAGGTGGTCAGTGCACAGGGCGGTTTTCAGTCACTGGAAAAAGTGACCAGGGAAATGCCTGATCTGGTGTTGTTGGATATTATGATGCCGGATATGGACGGCTTCGAAACCCTCAAACGTATTCGTGAGATTTCGAATGTGCCGGTTATATTCCTGAGTGTAAAAGCGGAGGAATCTGACCGCGTGCATGGACTGGATTTAGGGGCTGATGACTATATTACCAAGCCTTTCAGCCCCCGCGAGTTAGTTTCGCGTATCAAGGCTGTTTTACGCAGAGTCGAACCTGAGAACGCCGTAAAGAAAAATGAGATTAAAATCGACGATGATTTGACAATAGATTTCGACCAGCGCCGCGTCATTGTCTGTGGTAAGGAACTAAAATTGCGGGCTACCGAATACCGCCTGCTGTATCAACTTGTAATAAACGCGGGTAAACTGATGAGCCATGAGACTTTACTGTCCAGAGTGTGGGGACCGGAATACCAGGATGAAGACCAGTATGTACGGCTGTATATAACCTATCTCAGGCAGAAAATTGAGAAAGACCCAAAAAATCCTCATTACATCCTCAGTGAACGAGGTCTGGGTTACCGGTTTATAGAATTTGCTCAGAACGGCAAAATCTAGTCTTTAACGCTCGTCCTTGGCTTGTGAATAGCCTATTGTCTGAAAAATATTCTTCCCAATAAAGGGGTCTGGAGTGTTATCGCCCCTTCCGGGCAAAGTTCCTGGCAGCAGTAACAGCGGATGCACTTGTTGTAATGGTGACGCGGAATCTTTTTACCGGTTTTTAACTGTTTCCAATCCAGGGCAGTTAGCCCTACCGGGCACATCTCGATGCATGTCCCGCAGGCTGAGCATTTGGCTGCGTCTATTACCGGACGGGGTGTGATCTGGTTCTTAATAAAAGTGCGTACCTTACCGCTGCTGGCTGCAGGCACGGCTTTACGCACCACTTGAAAATCTTTGACGATTAAAGGCTCTATTAATTCACCCAGGATATCGATGTTTTCATAGTGGTATGTGCCCAGCCCGGATTTTTCTCCCGGTTTGGAGGTTGGCACAAATTCAGGATTTAAATTTATCAGCTTACAGGCTACAGCGTCCAGAGCGATGGGGTCTTTTGATAAGAGTAAGACTCCCAGATGACGGCTTATTCCATTGCGCGGTCCGTTGCCTTCCATCCCCTCAATGCCATCCATCACGTAAAGTCTGGGCCGGATAAAGGTATTTATATCGACCAGCATGGTGGAAAAAACATGAGGATCCGCCAGCTTGGCGTGGAACTGCCCCTTCAGAAATCCGGGCACACAGCCGAACTGGTTCTTAACCGCACCTGTAAAACGCGTTAATCCATGGGTCTTCAGTTTGGGCAGGCTGAAAACTCCGTCAGAATCCAAAACCCCATTTGCCAGGGTAAATTTCTTGACCAGTAAGGCTTTGGGGTGAGAGATTTCTCGGCCGTGATCAAAATCTGCCACCTGGAACCCTGCCTCATCACCGACTTGTTTTAGTCCGGACCGCCGCATGTTGGACTCACAGCTTCCAAAAGATGGCGAGTCGCCGTATTGGATTACTGCTCCCGCCTTTTGAAACAAAAGTCCCACAGATTTGAACAACGATGGATGGGTAGTGACTGCTTTGTCGGGATCCGACCCTATCAGTACGTTGGGCTTTAAGACTATCTTTTCCCCAGGCTTGACGAAGGCGCCTGTTCCTCCTAAAAGGTCGACACCCCTCGTTACTGCTTCAAGGACCAGCTTTTCATCGTAAGACTGGCATTTGACTACGGCCACTTTCGATTTGATCAATTTCTACCCCCATATGCTTAAATAATTCTTTTATCTGTCATAAACTAAACACCCGGACGAATGACATTGACCGTAAAATATTGTCCTCACCTGGTCCTAAAGGCTGGGCCTCCTGCGTCAGCGTCATTGTT